>JAITFV010000146.1 GCA_031281115.1 Oscillospiraceae bacterium
GTGCAGCAGTTTCTTCATTACCAATTGGTAATTGCTCACTGTCTGTTGCGGGCTGTTTGTTGCAGCCCGCAAAAATCATTGAAACAATCAATAACAAAGAAATTATTTTCTTCATTTTAATCATCACCGAAAATCGACCTGTTTGCCGATGCGATGTGCTCGTTCCATTCCTGGCTTGCTTCTTCTAAGAGCTGCGCGCCCGTAGCTTCAAAGTTCCAAACTTCCCAGGCAACTCTTCCGGGCTCAAAGCTGGGGACAAACTGGTCAAGTCTGAGCTGGCTGTGATTACCTGAACGAATCATAGCAACAGTTTCGTCAACAGCGCGGGAGTCGCGGTATCTTTCATAAAGGTCGTACTTCCACGCTTCCGTGTCGTCCTCGTATCCGGGAGGTTCATTCGTGAAAAGGTCAAAAGCGAACAAAATATCGTCAGCGAGTTCTGCGGTCATGCTTTTGTTGTTAGGAATTGTATTTATATTTTCGTAGTAAATCGCCATAAGCGTATCCATATCCGGTCCTCGGGGATAAAGAACCATACCCCAATTGAAAGGTACGTTAGTGAAGTCGTCTTTGCCGTACTCCTCATAAATCAGGAACGCTGCATTGCCTTCACGGAAACCATCTCTCCACCAGTCCCAGTTAGCGCCTTCGGGTTGCGGCTGAAGCAGTTCAAGAGTCGCGAAGTTGCGTACATGGTCAAAAGCTTGCAAAAATGCGTTCGAGCCGTTCGCCGCATTATAGAATCTGCCGGTTTCATCCTTGCCGATAAACCTTGCGCCGTTACTGAACAGCGCCGAAAGGACAGTACGGTTCGAGAATGTACAGAAGCCGAAGGTGTCGATAATACCGGTGTTGCGGGAGTCGCGGGTGACAGCCTGCGCTATTTCCATCATTGCGTCCCAAGTCCACTCGTTAGCAGCTTGCAAATCGTAGGGGAGGTAAGGGTCGAATCCTGCTTCGCGAAGCACATCCTTGTTGTAGAACACGACGCCTGCGTTAAACTGGTTGTAACCCTGAACAAAACCGAAGATTCCGCCGTCGAACTGCATCGCCGCATGAACATGGCTGTTCCATTTCGGAGCGGTGAGGTCGGTGCTGAGCGAACCCACGTCAAAGAACATATTGTTTCTGATGAGAGAAACTACGCGGTTAGGGTCAACTTTGTTTATTAACGCCACGGGTTTATCGGCGAGGGTGGAAGCCGCAATCGTATCGGCGTGGTCGCCGTGAGAGCCGGTTTCACGCTCCTGTATTGTAAAATTATGTTTTTCTTGAATGTATTCACGGTATTCAAGTACCGCTCTGCCGTATCCGGTTGTGGGTTCGGTCGTGTCGGGCGACCAAAAGACGCCGACGTCAATGTTTAAACCACCGAGGTCACGGATGTTGTCGTCGGCGTCGGGTTGATTACCGCCGTCCGGGGGTACAGGGTCCTCACCGTTACAACCTACAGTAAGCGAGAGAGTAAGCGCAATAACGATGAGCAAACCTAAGATTCTTTTGAGTTTCATATTATCCTCCTGAATTTATTTTTATTATGACGGGCGATAAGCCCGAAATGTCTGAACTTACCGGACACACGCTGCACATCTCTGCTACATCTTAATTCCCGACTGGCTTAAACTTTCAACGAAACCTTTTTGTGCAATCAGATACAGCAGAATGAGCGGCGCGATAAACATAAGCATACCCGTAGCCAAGAGCTGTTCCTGCAGCGCCATGGAGGGGAACGCGTGCCGTCCGAATTGATTCTGGTAGTATGACTGTAATGTTTGCGGTATGGACTGAACCGAAGTGGAAAGCAGATTCATGCTCCTTAGGAAAAGGTTTGTAAAAAGCGAATCTGTCCACTGCCACACAAACGAGAACAGGAAGCAGGAGGTGATAATCGCTCTTGCGTCGGGAAGCATTATGCGGAAGAAAGTTTTAAGTTTGCCGCAGCCGTCAACGTAGGCAGCTTCTTCAAGCTCCTTAGGTACGCCGCGGAAATACTGGCGAATCATGTAGATATAAAGCCCGTTTTTAAGTCCCATGCAGGTCGCGCTCATCATTAGGTAAGGGAAGGGGCTGTCGAGAAGGTTTATTGTAGTAATCCCGAACACGTTAAACATCGCGAAGTGCAGATACAGCGAACTTAAAATCGTCTGCGGAGGAATGAGAATCAGCATCATTACACAAAGGAACCAAAACTTTTTTAAGGGAAATTTAAACCTGGCGAAACCGTAACCCACGAAAGTACAGGACGCAACCTGCAAAAAACCTACCGCCAAAGCCATAATAAAGGTTTTAGCGAGAGAAGGAAAGAAGTCAAGAAGTGTAGCGGCAAGCTCATAATTACCGAGCGTAAACTCACGCGGGATATTAATTACTGTCGAGTCGAACAGGTCCCGCTCGCTCATAATGCTGAGCGAGAACTTATTAAGCAAAGGTTGTAAAATAAGAAAAACAAGCCCGAATAAAAGCAAACCGCGCAGCAAAACATAAAACCAATGCCCGACGTTTTTCTTGAAGAGATAGCCGCCGGATTCGCGGTTGCGCTCAAGCAAGGACTTGAAGTCCCTTTTCGGGGGCTTATATTTTTTACCAGCCATATAAGCTAACTTTTCTTCATTACTCATAATAATAAACCCTCTTTGAAATTATTCCTGCCAAAATACCGACCACGATAATTACAATCAAGAAGTACGCCCACGCCATAGCCGAGCTGAAGCCGTATTCCATCTTACTTATTTCATTTGTAACTTTTAACATAACAGTGTTGTCGGAACGGACGAAGTAATCAATTACCGAATAAACCACGTTTACAAGAATCAATGAGCTAATCATCGGGAACGTAATCTTCCAGAAGCTTTCCCACGCGGTTGCGCCTTCAATTTTAGAGGCTTCATACATGCTCGGCGGAATCGTCTGCAATCCTGACAAGAAAATAATTATCTGCATACCGGAGGTCAGCGCGATGTTGTAAATTTGATTTACAATCTGCAAAACATAAAATAAAAATTCGTCCATCATGCCGCCCGACAGCAACAGCTCTTCAAGTACGTCGGTAATTCCGGTTGTGAGAGCATTGCTCTCTTGAATCAATTCGCGGTATTCATTGAGCAGAGCGGAGTTAGTTTCAAGCCCGAGCATTACGCCCGCCGAGAGAATAACCGGCAGGAAAAATACCGAACGCACAAAACCCCTGCCCTTGAATTTCTGATTAATAATAAGTGAAACAAAGAACGAGAACACGATAATCGCAGGCACAGTCACCGCCATTTTAAGCAGTTCCTCTGTCAGCAGACGATTGAATTCGGGGTCAATTAAGAATACCCTCCGGAAATTTTCGAGCCCTGTGAACGCCATAGAGTATCTGCTGTTGTCCAAGTCAGGAATTACTTCGCTGAAAACCATACGCAGTGATTCAAGGATTGGCCAGAACATGAAAACTAAAAAACCTAAAATGAAAGGCGAGATGAATAAGTAACCGGCAAT
>JAITFV010000078.1 GCA_031281115.1 Oscillospiraceae bacterium
ATATATCACCCTCTAATCTCCGCATTGCAAGTATCATTTCCCTTCTAAAAACAGGCGGGAAAATTAACCTTTCTAAGCATCAATTCGCCATCGTTAAGGATAATTTGTTGAAAATACAAACAATTCCGCAAAATTATAGAAAAAATTGATTGATTTTTTATTTTTTTTATGTTATACTTATTTAGTTGAGGAGAATTAAATGCTATGAACCGGGATGTAGAACGTATTTTATACAGTGAAAAACAAATCGCTGAAGCCGTAAAGAGTCTCGGTGAGCGGATTACCCGCGATTACGCCGGTAAAATACCCGTACTCCTCGGAATTTTAAAAGGTTCATCAATTTTTCACGCTGATTTAATGCGAGCTATTGATTTACCGTGCGAAATTGACTTTTTATCTGCGAAATCCTACGGTATGGGCGCGCAGAGTTCCGGAAAACTCCGAATCTTGAAAGAACCTGACATTGACATCAGAAATCGCGATGTAATCATCGTTGAAGATATTTTAGATACGGCGGTAACGCTGTCTGCGCTCTTACATACCCTATCCCTTAAAGAACCGGCTTCGCTTAAAACCGCTGTCTTTTTAGATAAAAACATAGGAATTGAAAAGCCTGTTAAAGCCGATTATAAATGTTTTGATGCGGAAAATGAGTTTCTTGTGGGATACGGGCTTGATTACGCCGAGAAGTACAGAAATCTGCCCTATATCGGCATTTTAAAAAGAGAAATCTATAGTTGAATTGAAAATTAAACGGCTGTGACAGTATAAGACCGGATTTATTCTAATTTTAATTCAAAACACTGTATAATTGACATTTAATATTTTAACTACACAATCAGGAAAGGTAGCCAAATGCAGTCTAAACACAGAGGAACTCTAATCTACGTTGCTATAATCGTTGCTTTAATTATAGGTCTTGTTTCAATGCTAAACCTTATCGGCAGCAGTGTAAGACCGGAAAATTATTCGACTGTAATCACACATTTCGATAACTTTAATGTATCCGCATACGAGCTTGACCTCGGCTCCGGTATGCTTAGGTTCAATCTGCGTAACGACCCTAATCTGCAGCCGGTTGACGGAGTTTACAACCACCATTATTCCGTTCCGCACATAGGTATTTTCCAAAATGACACCGTTGAATACAGGAGGGAATATAACGAACGGTTCAGTACGCCGTTAGTGCAGAACTTCATCAGACCCAGCGACAATACCTTTTTGACGAATTTCCTGCCTTATTTGCTTCTTATTGCACTTATGGTCGGATTCACCTATATTATCATGCGTCAAACTACCGGCGGCGGAAAAATGTCGTCCTTCTCAAGAGCGAACACGCGGAATCAGCCTGTAGGCGGCAAAAAAGTAATGTTCACCGATGTTGCGGGTGCGGATGAGGAAAAAGAAGAGCTTGCGGAAATCGTTGACTTCCTTAAAAACCCTGCTAAATATCAGGAAATCGGCGCGAGAGTTCCGAAAGGCGTTCTTTTAGTCGGGCCTCCCGGAACGGGTAAAACCTTGCTCGCGAAAGCTGTTGCGGGAGAAGCGGGGGTGCCTTTCTTCTCAATAAGCGGCTCGGACTTTGTTGAAATGTTCGTGGGCGTTGGCGCATCGCGTGTTCGCGATTTGTTTGACCAAGCGAAAAAGCACACGCCTTCGATTATATTTATAGACGAAATCGATGCTGTCGGGCGGCACAGAGGTGCAGGTCTCGGCGGCGGTCACGATGAGCGCGAACAAACGCTCAACCAGCTTTTAGTCGAGATGGACGGCTTCTCCGAAAACGTAGGAATTATCATCATCGCCGCCACCAACAGGCGCGACATTCTCGACCCTGCCCTGCTCCGTCCCGGGCGCTTTGACAGACAGGTTGTTGTAAATTACCCCGATATAAAAGGTCGTGAGGAAATATTAGTTGTTCACACCCGTAATAAAAATCTCGCTCCCGATGTTGTCCTCGCGACAGTCGCAAAATCTACCGCCGGCTTCACCGGTGCAGACTTGGAAAACCTTGTAAACGAAGCGGCGCTACTCGCCGCACGTTACAACAGAAAATCAATAACCGAAAAAGATATAGGCGAAGCGACTATTAAAGTCGTAGCCGGACCCGAAAAGAAATCCCGCGTCGTTACCGAAAAAGAGAAAAAACTCACCGCCTACCACGAGGCAGGTCACGCAATCTGTGTTTATAACTGTGAAACGCAGGATAAAGTCCACATGGTTTCGATTATTCCGCGCGGAATGGCGGGCGGCTTCACAATGTCGCTCCCTGAACACGATAAAAGCTATAAAAGCAAAACTGAGTTTGAGGAAGAAATTATCGTGCTTCTGGGCGGGCGTGTCGCGGAAAAGCTAATCTTAAACGAGATTTCAACAGGCGCGTCAAGCGATATTGTTCGCGCCTCGCAAATAGCGCGCAATATGGTGACACGTTACGGCTTCTCTGAAAAGCTCGGTCCAATTGTCTACGGACACGAAAACCCCGAGGTATTCTTAGGGCGCGATTACTCACAAGGACGGAATTACTCCGAAAACGTCGCTGCGGAAATCGACGCGGAAATCCGCGCTATTGTAGAATTCGGCTACGAAAAAGCAAAAGATATTCTGACTGTTAATATGGCACAGTTGCACGTTGTTGCAAATTATCTGCTTGAAAAAGAAAAAGTGGACGGCGAGGACTTCGTGAAGCTGATGAAAGGCGAGTTAGAGCTGATTAAAGACAAAGACCTGAAGGAAGAAGCAAAAGCCGCGCTTGAAGAGCCGCCAACCGAGGCTACCGGTGAAACAGAGGAATCTGATGAATCTTAAAAACATCATTGTTATAACAGGTCATTACGGCTCCGGGAAAACAAATATTTCCGCAAATTTAGCGTTAAAATTAGCCGAAAAAGGCACGGTTTCTATTGTTGACCTTGACGTGGTTAATGCCTACTTCAGAACCGCAGACTTTAAAGAATTATTCGCTGACAAGCAGATTAAGCTCGTCGCCTCAAAGTACGCAAATTCAAGTCTTGATGTTCCCGCGCTTAGCTTTGATATAACAGGAGCAGTTAAAAGCAGCGATTACACTATAATTGATGTCGGCGGCGATGACGAGGGCGCACGTGCTCTCGGAAGATACCGCGATTTTCTTCCCGCGCAGAAGCCCGATATGCTCTACATCGTTAATAAATCCCGCCTTAACACGCAGAAACCCGAGGAAGCGTTAGAACTGCTGCATGCAATTGAAGCCGTTTCGGGGCTTAAGTGTACAGGTATTATTAATAACACCCATCTCTGCTCGGAGACTACTGCTGAACTCATCAAAGCTTCTCTGCCCTACGCACAGGAAATCGCAGACAAAGCGGGTGTGCCGTTGCTGTTTACTTGTAATCACGACTTCCCTGTAGAAATATTGGTGAAGAAGGTTTGGGAGTAAATTAAAACCATCCATGCCATGCTATGCTATGGCGGTTTCCCCCAAGTATGGAAATCAATTCTGCATAACCTCAAGCATAAGCAATATGCTAGCGCGAAAACCATGCTTAAAACTTTCATATGACAGCAGTTCGGTTTCTTCGGCTCTTACATCTTCGTATTTGTTGAATCTGATTAAATCATCTTCATTTAAAGTTTTAAATAATTTTTCCTGTAATTCTTCCGAAAGATTTTTTAACTCCTCGTTAGATTTTATTTCTCCGGCATAAGAGTTATAAAATTCTTGAAACATATGTTTGTTCATGGTTTTTATTCCTTTCTTGCGGCGTATTTGTGCGTGTTATAATTATATTATAACATGTCGCATATGTGCGTGTCAAGTGATTTTTAAAATATTTTTGGGAGCTACATAAATGACGGAATTTAAAACAAGAATTAAAAATATACGCATACAAAAAGAATTAACTCAAAAGCAAATGGCTGAATTAATCGGTACTACCGAACGCCATTACCAACATTATGAAGCGGGTACAAGAGAGCCTAATTTGACTACGTTTAAAAGAATAGCTGAAACGATTAATGTTTCGGCGGATTATTTATTAGGGATTAACAAGAAATAAAGCTGACAAATATGACGCAGGGTTTTTGTTGTCAGACAAGGCAAAATTTTTCGTAATGCTTTATGCCTTATGGAAAATTTTAACGCAGTATGGCAACAAAAATACAAGTCAGATGTCAAGTTTATTTCTTGGCAATTCCTTAGGGTTATCAGAAAATAAAAAAATAAAAGGAGAAAATAAAATGGAAAAGTTCAAAATCGAATTCGACCGCTGCAAGGGTTGCGGGCTTTGCACAACAGCCTGCCCGAAAAACATCGTAGTAATGCAGAGTGAAAAACTAAACAAAGAAGGATTCAGCACGGCTGTCTGCACAGACCAGGACGCTTGCACAGCTTGCGCGTTATGCGCGGTGATGTGTCCCGATTGCGCGATTACAATTACAAAGGCTTAATGCCTGATTCAAGAAAACCCATAAAAACTTAATAACAAAAACCCGGCTTTATCGGGAAAACGTTGTTTGAAAGCACTGTTGTGCAGAAAGGACTTATTGAAAATATGGAAAAAGTTTTAATGAAAGGCAACGAGGCGTGTGCCGAAGCGGCTATCCGCTCAGGCTGCAAAAGCTACTTCGGCTATCCTATTACGCCGCAAAATGAAATTACCGCTTATATGTCAAAAGCCCTGCCGAAAATAGACGGCGGTGTGTTCGTACAGGCAGAATCCGAAATCGGCGCAATACACATGGTTTACGGCTGCGCGGGGAGCGGTGTAAGATGTCTTACAAGCTCATCTTCGCCCGGTATATCGCTCAAATCTGAAGGAATTTCGTACCTTGCAGGTGCTGACCTGCCCTGCGTAATCGTGAATATTCAGCGCGGCGGTCCGGGTCTTGGTACAATTCAGCCGTCGCAGGCGGATTATTTCCAGTCTACAAAAGCAATCGGTCACGGCGACTTAAAAATCCCGACACTCGCGCCAAACTCCGTACAGGAAATGGTTGACATGACCGTAAAGGCGTTTGATATAGCGGAAAAATACCGTACTCCGGTTATGATTTTAGCGGATGGGTTGCTCGGTCAGATGATGGAACCCGTAAGCTTCGGCAACATCAAAAACAACGCAGAAATTTACCCATACGGCGCGAACGGTCATGGCGGCAAGCGCAAAAAAAATATAACAAACTCGCTCTACTTAGAAGCAATTAATTTAGAAAAATGTGTAAATGAGCGCTTTGCGCGTTATGCGGAAATTACGGAAAAAGAATCTGATGCAGAATATGACAAAGATGCAAGTATCGTTGTCGCAGCTTACGGCTCAACTTCGAGAGTTGTAAAGAGCGCTGTTGATATGGCGCGCGCCGAGGGCATAAATGCAGGGATTTTCCGTCCGAAAACGCTCTGGCCATTCCCCGAAAAACAACTCAAGGAAGCAACAAAGAACGCAAAAGCAGTTTTGGTTTCTGAAATGTCTATGGGACAAATGATTGACGATGTGAAGATGGCTCTTGAGTTTAAACTGCCGGTCGAATTCTACGGACGTCAGGGCGGCTTCGTACCCAATCCCATCGAAATCTTCAAAAAAATCAAAGAAATGGCAAATATAGTCCTTTAATTTAAAATTAAAGGGGTTCCGTGCTGTCCATAGGCAGCGCAATCCGGATTAACTAAAATTTATAGATTTTAAGTTAATCGAGTATAATTGATATAATTTAACAAGAAAAGGAGATTTTAATATGCCTGATTTTAAAAGACCAAACGCTTTAATTGATATGCCGCACCACTATTGCCCTGGCTGCACCCACGGAATTATCCACCGCCTTGTCGCGGAAGTAATCGATGAGATGGGGATTGAGGGCGATACAATCGGGATTTGTCCGGTTGGCTGTTCGGTTCTCGAATATGTTTACTTCAGCTGCGATATGATGCAAGCCTCGCACGGGCGCGCTCCCGCTGTCGCTACCGGAGTTAAGCGCGCTAACCCCGATAAGTTCGTATTCACATATCAGGGCGACGGAGATTTAGCCGCAATCGGTACCGCCGAGACCGTTCATGCTGCAGCGAGAGGTGAAAACATCACTGTTGTTTTCGTAAATAATGCAATTTACGGCATGACAGGTGGACAAATGGCACCCACTACCCTCCCCGGTCAGTTCACACAAACCACGCCTTACGGCAGAGAT
>JAITFV010000199.1 GCA_031281115.1 Oscillospiraceae bacterium
GCTGCGCTCACGCAGCGGAAACCCGTTTAAATTGAAACTGTGGAACAGTTTTCAATTTAAACGATTATAATCTCCCGCGGCGGCTTTAAAGCCGCCGCATATTAGACCTGTTCTAAAACTCCGCCACGAACGGGTTTCAGGACAGGTCTGTTTAAACTATGAACCATTATGATTTTTTCGGTGTCAGCCGCGATGCCTCTAATGAGGAAATAAAAAACGCCTACAAGCTTATGGCGAAAAAATATCACCCTGACGTTTCCGAGGGGTGTTCTGATTTCGCACACGAAAAAATGCAGAAGATTAACGCTGCTTACGATGTCCTAAGCGATAACGCCTTGCGCGAGGAATACGATTATTCGCTGTGGCTTGAAGACAGAGCAAATCAAAACGCGCGCTATGACGATGAATTCAAGGATTTCGTGCCGCGTGATTCCCGGACAAATCCGCAGGAAAATCCGACACCATGGCAGAAGTTTTATAAGAAATCGGGTAAACCTAAATTCGTCACTTTCAAATATTCACTTAAAATTAAAGCAATCGTGCTGATTGTAATGCCGGTGATAACGCTTTTTGTGATAATCGGGCTGATTACAAACGCGGCTAATATGGCAAATATTCTTGACAGAATTTACGGCAGGGGTACACCCGCGGAAGTAACAAAAATGTTTTTCAACAGTATTAAGGAAGGCGATTTCGAGCAGGTAATGCGGCTTGCGAGCAGTGCGCTGGATAATCAAAGCACAAGCATGACGAGACTAATCACGGTTATTACAAGGGTTTACAATTTTACGTATGACGGTATTTCTTTCGGTGAAATTTGGTTTGAAACTACAACGCAGGAGTTGAGTTTCAAAGTAGGCAGAACCGAACGTTTCGGTTTCAGCGGCGCGGAAGTAACTGTTGAAGTTACGAGTCTGAACGTCGAAAAAATATTCGTTCTCGCTGAACTCAGAATACAGGAAGCAATATACGCCGATACTCCGAAACCGATTTTAAGACAAGCGATAAATGAGCAGAATTTATCGCTTGTAGCGCAGGTTTATAAGGAATATATGAGTGACATCGCGATAGGGCTTTTTGATACTGACGATGAATATCTTACAGCCGCCTTTGTACTTTATTTCGGACGCCCTGCCAACAATTGGCTTGTCCGGGGAGCCGACGATATAGATAGTTTGCGGAATATATTGCTTGGCGGCTTCGGCGAACACACGGATTTAAACACTTATGTAACAATTGACTGGCTTGATGTTTTAAATATTACTTAGGGATTGTCAAGTTTATTTCTTGGCAATTCCTTAACATAAAAACTCTCCGGAGGACCTAAGTATGATTTCTTAGGTTCGCTGTTTTTCCCGTAAACAAGCAGTTTTTCAAGAATTAAACCTGCTTCGAGCGCGCCGATTGTAATTGTCTGCACTCCTGCTTCAAACGGGAGTTCTGTTTTTGTAACGCGGATATTATCAAGCACACCCCGGCACCACCGCGGGTCACCCGGGCTTCCCGCGCGGAAATCCGCAGGCACGGAAGTTAAAACGTTACCGTTCAGCATGAAGCGCAGAGGGCGTTTATTCTGCAATGAGTTAGTCGGCGTCGTCCATATTTCAACTGCATAATTTCCCGCTTTCGGGACTTGAAATCTATAAGTGAGTTCCGGTTTTTCATCAGTTTCCGCAAAGTCAGCAGTAGTCGGGAAAACTTTCATGCCGACGCCGGTTCTGCCGTAGTTTTCAAGCTTTATGAAGCCCGCTTCGCCGGTTTTTTTATTCGCGCAAAAATGATTAGCATGCATAACTATTACGCCGTTGTTTTCAAGGAACGTCATCGGCGGCAGGCTTTCGATACTCACATTCCGTGCTCTGATTTCAACAGCAACCGTGGCTTCTTCGTCTTTAATAAAAAACCGTGCGGTTTTTATTTCATCTGTGAGTTTTTCACGTTTAACGTTTATGATTAATTCTTCTTGAAATTCAATTGTTCCGCTCACAGAACTGATTTCAAGCCAATCAGGAATATCAGCTTCTATTTTATAATCAATACTCCCGATACCATCGTTTGCAATCTCAATTATTACCTCGCTGTTACACGCGTAAAGAAAATCATCAATTTTTATTGTCATTGGTGAACCGTAGGTTTTGTGGTAGATTTCTTCGCGGTCAGCGCGCGAAACCGTCATGCGCGGCTTATGAAACGGCTCGACCGTCACGCGCAGCGGGTTTCTGCAATTATCCTCGTTCCAGGTTGTGAAGCCTATATGCTGCTCCTGCTCCATACCGCGCCACTTGCCGTTTCTAAAGTTTCCGAATTCCTGCATAATTTCGCGGTCTTTTTCGATGCACTCGGTTACGAGCGCGGCGTATTCGTTCGCGATTTTCTTGCCCTGTTTTGCATAGTGCATATTTTTTCCTGCGTACAAGTGCATATAAATAAGATTAACGCTCGCCTTTACCGGGAGATGAATCAAGCTGTAATAGGCATCTTTTTCACTTTCAGAAAGCATAGAAAAAATGCTTTCAGAGAACTCTCCGATATGTCTTGCATAACTTAATATTCTGTCGGCTTCGTGATAATGGCAGGGGTGATAAATTTCGGCGTTCAGCGCTTCGGGGCGGCGTGTTGCATTCAATTCAATATAACCGTGAAGAAACATTGCCATTAATTTGCGGGTTTCCTCATCCACGGTCGGAAAGGTTTTTTCAAGCCACATTTCCGTGTATTTTTTAATACTATTCGGTGCGCTTGTCCCCCATTTTTCAAAGTCATAAGCAAGTTCCATGAAGTACGCAAGCGGCACTTCGTTGCCTTTCAAGTCGCCTACGTTCACAATCCAAACATCACGGACTCCGTAATCATACGCCATGCTCATCTGCTCCCAAGTTCGCTCGAGCGTGGTTGACGGCATCCACTCATAGGAAACCGGACCGCCGTGATAATCGAAATGGTAATACATTCCCCAGCCGCCTTTACGCTCACGTACGTTCGCAGTCGGCAATGTTCGCATGAAGCCGAAATTATCCTCGCAAAGCATACAGATAACGCCGTCAAGTTCATCCCAGTCTTTAAGCCCCGCAGCGTCTTCATTGCCGTAGAAATATTCCTCAACTTCCTTGTAAAGCGCAAGAAGGCGCGGAACCTCTTCTAAGTTTTTATTTACGTTTTCTTTAATTAATCTGTGTTGGTTCGTGATTATATCTTTCAGCAAGTCAATATTATCTTTGAGCGTCGCGTCCTCGCCGAGCATGGAGCTATCGCGTTCACCGCGCATACCGATGGTGATGATTTTCTCGTACTTCCCGCTTCTTGCAAGCCCGTCCTCCCAGTACTTTAAAAGTCCGTTTTTATTGATGTAATAATTCCAGTCGTTGCCGTAAACGCTGTTCTCACCGCGAACGATGTCCCACTCCTCGCTTGCGCGCAGGCAAGGTTCATGATGCGACGCACCCATAACCACACCGTAAATGTCGGCAAGCTCTTCGTTCAGAGCGCCGGGTCCGTCAAGCGGGAAAGAAGACGTCCACATCGCGGGCCAAAGGTAGTTTCCTTTGAGGCGCAGCAGCAGTTCAAAAACATGGTCGTACATCTCGGCAGTGAAGCCGCCGAACTTCCCGAATGTCCAGCTCCCGAAGCAGGGCCATTCGTCGTTTATAAAGAATCCGCGGTATTTTATGCTCGGCTCTTTAGAAATTATTTCTATATCCGAAGTAATTTCGATTTTTTCGCGTTTAATTGGTTCAACATCGCCCCAAAACCACAGCGGCGAAACCCCGATATACTCCGACAGCGCGAACATACCGTAAATAGTTCCGCGCTTATCGCTGCCGCAGATGATAAGCGTTTCTCCTATAAATTTAATCTGATAAACTTCGCGCTTATCTTTTATAGCCGTTGCATCGAATTTACCGTCCGTAATTAACTTATCAATAATCGGGCTTTTCCCGAGCGTCGCGAAAACAACAGAGCCTGCGCAATCATTGAAATTATCTGCAATTTCCGGCAAAACACCGCCGACTTTCTCGAAATCAAGCGCGATTTTTTTCGCGATTCTTTTTACGCCTTCAAAGGCTTCTGTTTCAACCGTGAATATGAATTTGTTCATAATTTTTTCCTTATTATGTTAAAATGAGCGGCTCGCAAGCCGCGGAATCCTGTTATCCATTCCTTAAACGGATAACAGTATAAGTATAACATGGCGGAGAGGAAATGTCAATCGGAGAAATTCCCGTTCAATCTTTGATACTCGCTTGCAATCGCAATCAGCGAGCAGTCAAGTCAAGCCGCCTTTGGCGGTTCGCGGCGTATACGCCGCGGGTTAAAAACGCTTTAGCGTTTTTAACTTAACTGGCTATAATCGAAAATCTGCTCGTTTGGAAATCCCTAATGGAGCAATATCAGATATGTTTTTATTGAATCAAAAATTACCTAAAATAAGTTCTCACAAGCCTGTTCATCTTCTCTGCCATTCCCGTTGTATTTTTCCCTTTTTTCATGCGCCAAATCCAGTTCCCGCCGAGCGTGGAAGGCACATTCATGCGCGCTTTTTCGCCGAGTTCCAAAACATCCTGCATCGGCAGCACAACAAGCTTCGCCCTGCTCTGATACAGCGCACGGAACGCCGCATGATTAATGCTTTCAAGCCACGCGGGGCGCAGGTAATTCTTGAACATACGGCGCGTTTCAGCTTTCTCGCTGTTAAACCAACCCTTGAGCGTACTGTTGTCGTGCGTACCTGTATAAGCCACGCTGTTATACGGATAATGATGCGGCAGATGGTCGCTGTCTTGATTCTCGGGGTTGAAGCCGAATTGCAGGATTTTCATGCCCGGAAAGCCGCTCGCTTCAAGAAGTTCCGTCACGCTGTCAAATACTTCGCCTAAATCCTCCGCGATAATATCAACCGCAGAGCCTCCGGAGGCAGTGCCGAGCGCGTGATTTACAGCTTCAAAAAACTCCATACGCGGTCCGATTTCCCACTTGCCGTTCGCAGCGGTTTTTTCGCCGTAAGGGATTGCCCAGTAAGTATCAAAAGCCCGAAAGTGGTCGATGCGGATTACATCGTACAGCTCTGCACACTTTTTCACACGGTGAATCCACCACAGGTAATTCTCCTTCTTCATGCGCTCCCAGTTGTACAGCGGATTCCCCCAGAGCTGACCCGTCTTGCTGAAAAAATCGGGCGGAACGCCCGCGACTTTCGTCGGCACACAGTCAACATCAAGTAAAAATAAGTCTGTATTGCTC
>JAITFV010000244.1 GCA_031281115.1 Oscillospiraceae bacterium
ATTCCCTGCATTGCTCTTCTGTTGAGAATCTTCTCACTAATTCGTGAAATGTCATAGGATATTCTTTCATATTGATATTCTAACATATTGTGGTCGTGTTAGTAAAGCAGATAGGCAGGAATGTTTATTTATGTTATTATGATTATCGTGTTATACTCGTTCTAATTGAAAACCGTCCCGCAGTTTTCAATTAGAATGGGGTTCCGTTGTATGCACAGCGCAATCTTGATTGGCTTAAAATTTATGGAATTTAAAGTTAATTGAGTATAGTACACAAAAGTAAATCGTACAAAAGAAAGGGACAAATCAATGAAAAGACTATTAACATTAATTTTATCGCTCGTAATGCTCGCTTCTCTCGGCTTTTTTGCAAGCTGCAGCAATGACGAGCCGGCAGCGGAAGGCGGCAATGAAGGACCCGCAAGCGAAAACGGCGACAGCGCTCCGGAACCCAATGAAAACTTAGAAACAATTTTAATCGGGATTACGAACTACGTTCCGATGAATTTCAGGGACGAAAACAACAACTGGACAGGTTTTGAAACCGAATTCGCGCAGGAAGTCGGTAAAATCCTCGGTTTTAACGTAGAATTCATCGAAATAGATTGGTCTGCTCTGATTACGGAAGTAAACTCCGGAACAGTTGATGCCATATGGAACGGTATGTCAGTATTACCTCACCGCGAAGAAGCGATGGACATCTCAATGCAGTACATGAGAAACCGCTCAGTTATGGTTGCCCGTGCGGAAGACGCTGACGGTTTTACAACGCCCGAAGGCGCGGCTGATGCGGTAATCGTTGTTGAAAACGGCAGCGCAATGCACGTTATAGTAAGCGGGAATGAATCTGCGGATAATCACGAGTTTTTTGATACGCTTCAAGATAATGTTGTAACAGTAGAAACTCAAATCATGTCACTCATGGAAGTATTGCTCGGAACGGCAGATATCGCGGTTGTTGACTATGTGAAGGGCGGAAGCCTCTTAAAAGCGGGTACAGATTATGACGGACTTGTAATTGTTGACTATCTTTTCCCGCAGAATAACTTTGGCGTTGGTTTGGCGAAAGACAGCAACGATAATCCTGACGCAAAAATCAGATTAGACGACCTCAATGCCGCGATTCAGCAATTAAAGGATAGCGGCTGGCTCATGGAACTTGCTGTTAAATACGGATTGGGCGAATTATTAATCGTAGGTTAATCGGTTGTGAAAAAAATCTTACAAAATATTATACCCGTAAGTAAGCAGAGCAGAATCATTTCTGCTCTGCTTATGGTTTTTTTGTGCTTAACGATTTCCGGAAGCATTACAGCGAAAGCGTCCGATGATGTGAATAATACATACGAAGCGGAAGAAGAACCTCGGATGGGCTCATTGCAGCGAGGAGATTTTACACTTCCGACCGATAACGAAGATTCACTCACAAGGTTTCAAAGGATAACCTTAGATTTAATTGACGGATTCAGATTTAACATTATTATATTCTCAGTAACACTTGTTTTGGCTTTGCCGCTTGGCATGATTGTTACGTTCGGGCTTATGTCAAAAATTTTACCCATACGATGGTTTTGTAAAACTATTGTATGGATTATCCGCGGTTCGCCGCTTATGTTGCAGATTTTCATAGTATTTTTTGTTCCGGGGCTGCTTTTCGGTACACCGATGCGCGACAGGCTGCTCGCAGCGGTAATTGCGTTTGTCATAAATTATGCGATGTTTTTCGCTGAAATCTACAGAGGTGCGCTCGAGAATATGCCTAAGGGGCAATTTGAAGCGGGAAAAGTTCTCGGATTATCAAAAACAAAAGTTTTCTTTCATGTTATTCTTTTTCAGGTAATAAAAAATTCATCTGCCGCAATTGGAAATGAAGTTATAAACTTATTGAAAGATACTTCGCTTGCGAGAGTGGTAGCGGTAAGCGAAGTGCTTATGCGGGCTCAGGGGCAAGCTAATTTAGGGATTATATGGCCGCTGTTTTACACGCTCGTATTTTATTTAGTCGCGACAGGCGCTATCACACTTGCGTTTATGTATTTCGAGAGGAGGCTGAAACGTGCTACTGGTGAATAATTTATGCAAGTCGTTCGGTACGGTTAAAGCCGTGGATAATGTAAGTTTTGAACTCGAGAAAGGGCGAACGCTTGCAATAATCGGACCGTCCGGCGGCGGAAAATCTACAATTCTGCGTCTTCTCAACAGGCTTGAAAAGCCCGACAGCGGCGAAATATTAATTAACGGCAGAACAGACGGCTCGTTCGGGCTTGTTTTTCAGGATTATAACTTGTTTCCTCAGTACACAGTTCTCGGAAACATAACTCTCGCACCGAAACTTTTAAAGAAAGATTTCTCGCATGCGGAAGAAATCCTCGAGAAAGTCGGCTTGACTGAAAAGAAGAACAACTATCCGTCACAGCTTTCCGGCGGTCAGAAGCAGCGCACCGCGATAGCCCGCGCACTCATGCTTGAGCCGGATATACTGTGTTTCGACGAACCTACAAGCGCGCTTGACCCGAAACTGACAGATGAAATCGTAGATATTCTGAACGAAATGAAAGGCAAACATACGATTATCATAGTCACGCACGACATGGACGTAATGCGCGGAGTTGCAGACAAAACTGCAATCATGGATAACGGCAGGCTTCGCCGGGATAATTAATTAGGAAAAATAAATTATGAAAAAATTAGTCTGTATAATACTTGTGTTAGTTTTAATTGCCGGATGTGCGGAATCGGAAAACCCG
>JAITFV010000026.1 GCA_031281115.1 Oscillospiraceae bacterium
AAGAATTGCGACAAAGAAACGAGCAGATTGGCTAAAATATCGGTGCGTGATGCTAAAACTCACCCATACGAAGGAGTCCAAAAACGCCACCCGATTAACAGCCGCCGAACATCAATCATCACGAGCAAGTACAAGGGTTCGATTTTCTGTAAATTGGAAAACGACTTGGATTGTATGTGCAATTATTCCGAGTTTCAAAACGACGAGGATTTCGATATTGGAAGCAGAGTAGTGATTGTGATTAAGGCTTTCGATGACAGCAAAAAACGAGTTTACGGTGTTATCGTAAGCAAGTGGAAATAAGGGAAAGGAGCGATTTTTATGCAAAACGAATCAACCAATCAAGTTGCGGACCTTGAAACGAAAACCAAACCAATCGACCCTGTATTTTTCGCGCGCGGCAAGAACTCAAAGCTGCTTGGCAATGCACTTAATCAGAAAATCGAACGCGCTTTAATCGGCTCTACGTGGAGTCTTAGGCGGATTATGAACTCCGACTTGAAAAACTACAAAGCGCAGTCGCATTTTGTGATTGACTTTTCGGCGTTTGTAGACAGTCGCGAGGAATTTACGGCGGCGTTAGAGGATTTGTGCAAAATCTATTCGGGGGTGATTGTTCTGTACTTCGATGATTTGTGCGTTGGCGATAATGGCGATGAGTTTCTTGACACGCTTGTTCGCAGTGGTTTTACGAACATTGTTGCGGGATATTCGGGTATCAGCGAAAAGGAAAACATCAAGCTCATTTTAGCTGATTTGGCGGAGTGTTTCACCCAAAACGGATTGTCCGAGCAGAAATATTCGCGCTATCTTATCCAAAGCGCGAGCGTTGACAACGGGGTTGACGAAAGCAGTTCTGATACGACTCTGCACGAAGTACAAGGGCAAATTCCCCAAAACTCATTAACTCTCAATGTTTTCGGTTCACAACACAGAATTGGGACTACGACTTTTGCGTTGGGGCTGTGCGAATACTGCGTAAATCAAGGCGGGCGCGCTTTGCTCGTGTTGTGTGCCACGGACTCTGATGAAGAGTTCGGCGAAATGCGCGGGTACTTCGGCTACGACGAAAAAGCTGATGTGATTTCACACAAAGGTTTTGACATCACTACCGACAAAATGGTGTTTTCAGCGGCGGATTATAACTTAGTCGTCTACGACTGCGGCGAGGTCAGTCGGAATGCCGAACTCGTGCAAAAATACGATACCGCAAACTTTATCTTCCTCTGTTGCGGAATTGGGTACAAAGAACATTACCTCACCGCAACCGCTCAGCACCACCTCAATGGAGTTGAATATACCGCCGTTGTCAACACCGACAACGAGGAAAACTGTCGCGCGTTTGGAGAGTTGCTGAGCAAAAATCTGAACGAGTATGTCTGCGGGGATTTCCGTGATATGCGCGGGATTAGCGAGCGGATTATGGGTGTGATTTATTGAGGGGGTGCAACATTGAACGGGAATCATCAGTGTGATGATTCCCGTTTTGGGGTTATGCGATTTTTATAATTTTGTGTGCGTTAGTTAATATATGGGCGTTTTCTATTATATAGTGTTTTAATTTAATAATCTATAAAGTATTGGTATATTGCTTTGTCGAGTTCAACATCATCATTGCGAAGTTCATCAATGAGTGCAGTTTTCATATTTGCCCAATCTTTTTCGATGGGGTTGTAATCGGGCGAATACGCAGGCAGAAATAACAGCTTCAAACCGTGTCGTCGTGCCAAATTACGCAATTTCTTCTTTGGGTGAAAAGAGGCATTGTCTAAAATCACTGTCACACCCTTGCGGAGGGATTTAACAAGATTTTTCCTAAACCATTCTACGAAAAATTCACTATCAGTGTTTTGGGTATAGCAAAGCGTAGACACGTGTTTAATTTTGTTGTCTTCGTTTCTGAAACGCGCAGAAATGACATTGGTTCTTTGAAACTTTCGACCGCGTCTTGTGTCTTCAACTTTGACGCCGCGAACAGCCCTGCCATGCTCTCTGACAAGGCATTTATCCACTCCGCATTCATCGACATAAACGCGATTTTCAACAGGTATTTTATTTATTTTTTCGACAAATTCAGCCCTGTCCTGCTCGGATTTTTCGGAGTAGGTAAAAGTCTTTTTTTGACTGTAATGTTGAGATTTTCTAATCGCTTATGGATAGCGGTTTCGGAAACATCGAATATTGCAGCGAGTTCGCGGAGGTATAAATCAGGTTGCTCCTCAACAACCTTTTTCAATTTTTCGGGGTCTACCTTGCGATTGCGGGTTCGCTTGATTTTTACATCAAGAACACCGCGTTCGTGCTTATTCTTCCAGTCATAATACGTTGCCGAAGAAATTTTGAAGGCTTCAAAAAGTTCTTTGAATGTATGTCCTTCGTCCTTATATGCCAACGCTCTCTTTTTATAATCAATACTGTAAGCCATATATATTATATCGGCAGAGATTGTAAAAACTTAAGTTAAATCGCTATAGCAAAGGGAGGTATGTTTGTCAAGCGGTTTCGAGAAAGTTTTTCAAATAATTTCTGTTTTGCCGATATTCTGCAACTCAGCGAGCGCGTTTAGCTGAATCAAAGCGCAGTCTTGGTACGCGGGCGTGAGCATTTTGAACAAACTGGTGATTTTGGCTAAGTTCACGTCAGCAGTTTCGTCATACATTTCGCCATCGCCAGTGCGAAACCAGTGTTCGTTCACGGCAAATTCCGCGACAACAAGCCGAATAATGCGCTCGTTCACCTTTTTAGCACCAAGCTCCATGCCCGCGAGATAACTCGTGGCAATTGCGATACGCTGGGCGAATTTAGTTTGAGTCATGCCCAACGACAAGC
>JAITFV010000028.1 GCA_031281115.1 Oscillospiraceae bacterium
ACTTCATTAATTTTTCGAGCTCACCGTGAAGCTCGGTGTAACCATTGGATTCGGCAACGGCAAGAAGGTCAAGGTTTAAAATCTGTTTAAGCGACTCCACAGCCATAGTCGGGTCTTTGTTGAGCTTAACTAACATAGGCAGGAAGTCTTTTTGCTCGAGAGCAGCGCCTTTTCTGCCGGCTTCACGGTCGGTAGTCGAAGCGGTTTCGAGCGGATTCATCAGTTGAATTATATCAAACTGTTCACCCCCCAAGCCCGCCTGCTTACCTGCGAGGTTGCTTTGAGAATATTGTTTATTGGTTATAGGATTGGAAATTTGTGGGATTACCGCCATATGAAACTCACCTCTTACTACCTATATTAACATATTTTTTCAGAATTAGCAAATTATTTTGACAAATATTTACCGGAAAGTAAATAAAATATTTAAGATGTTCACAGTTTAGTAACAATCTGCCTGTAAATGTGTGCTATAATTACGTAGAACGATTCTTTACGGCATATCAGTGCCGAGAAAGAGAGGGGTAAAAATGGCTAAAATCGAATCCGGCATGGAATCCATGATTGACATGTATATCTTCGAGACCAACACTTTGCTTGAGCAGCTTGATGAAATTCTGCTCAAAACCGAAGAGGCGCAGACATTTACGGATGACGATATAAATGAAATCTTCCGTATAATGCACACCGTTAAGGGTTCGTCTGCGATGATGGGCTTTGATGAACTGCAGTACCTTGCACATAAGGGCGAGGAGTTGTTTTTCATAATAAGAGAAAAGCCCGGTCAGCTTGACGATGTGAGCTTCATTTATGACTTGGTTTTCCGTATGTCCGACCTTTTTAAGGCAGAGGTTGAGCTTATCCAGGGCGAGGAAGAGTATGAGGCAACAGATTTCTCCGACGTTATAAAAGACCTTGAAAAAGGCGCATCAATGCTGACTGACGGAGCACCTGCAGCCGGTACGGAAGTCGGTACATACGCAGATGTGGAAAAAGAAAAAGCCGGCGGCTGCCCGGGCGAAGGCGCTGTTACTGTGCGGATTTTCTTCCAGGACGGCTGCAAAATGGAGAACCTGCGCTCTTTTATGCTTCTTAATAAAATCCGTGAAGAAGCTGATGTCAGGGGTTTTCATCCCGCTGACCTTGAAGGCGACCCGAATGCCAGTGATGTTATTATTGAAGAAGGTTTCACCGTTACGTTCAAGTCGGAGAATGACGATAACGATTCAGTATTGAAACTTATAGAAAACGCTATAAACGTAGAATCCTACGAGGTTATAAGTGACGGCAAACCCTCCGAGACAGAGGCGGCGGAAAGCAGCAGTACGGCGGCGGCTCCTGTTGAAGCGGCTGCGCCTGCAGCGGAAAATATCCCTGCACCCATCGTAATTCCTGCTCCGGAACCCGCTTTCACTGCAGCACCTGTTCCTGCGGCGTCAAACGCCAATCAAGCGGCAGCTCTCAATACAGGCAAACAAAGTATAATCAGCGTAAATCTCGCTAAATTAGACCAGCTGCACGATATAGTCGGTGAAATTATCACAACAGAGTCCATGGTAATCTCCAACCCCGAACTCGAGGGACTCAAACTTGAAAGTTTTCATAAGTCTGCGCGCGAACTTAAAAAACTTACGGATGAACTGCAGGACACTGTAATGTCTATCCGCATGGTTCCGCTCGCCGGGCCTTTCCAGAAGATGAACAGGATTGTTCGCGACATGAAAATGAAGCTTGGCAAGGACGCCGAACTCAAAATCATGGGTGAAGATACCGAGGTTGACAAAACTATCGTTGACAGCCTTAACGACCCGTTGATGCACCTTGTTCGCAACTGCATGGACCACGGAATTGAAACCAGCGCTGAAGACCGTGTCGAAAAAGGCAAACCCGCGAAAGCCACGGTTACGCTCAATGCGGTAAGCTCGTCCGGAGAAGTAATTATTACCGTAAGCGACGACGGCAAAGGCATCGACTGTGAAAAAGTTCTCAGAAAAGCCGAAATGAACGGACTGCTCATGAAGCCCGCGAGCGATTATACCGAGCGTGAAATCCAGCAGATGATTCTGATGGCAGGCTTTTCAACCAACGATGTCGTAACTGAGTTCAGCGGCAGGGGTGTCGGTATGGACGTTGTGCGCGACAACATAGAAAAATGCGGCGGGACGCTGACGGTTGAAAGCAAAACCGGTTACGGCACTACCTTTATAATAAAGATTCCTCTGACGCTTGCGATTATCCAGGGGATGGAAGTTAAAGTTGACAACACTGTCTTTGCGATTCCGATTTCTACAATCAGGCAGAGCTTCAAGGTGCGTAACGACGAAATAATTCAAGATACTCAGCGCGGAGAAATGATTATGATACGCGGTGAGTGTTACCCGATTATACGTCTGCACGAGAAGTTTGCGATTCCGAGCGAGATTACCAACTTTGAGGACGGTATTCTTCTTCAGGTTGAAACCGATGGTAAAAATGTCTGCCTGTTTGCTGACAGATTGATTGGAGAACAGCAGGTTGTTGTTAAGCCGTTCCCCGCGTATCTCAGCAGATATAATATAAAAGGCGCGGGTTTATCCGGCTGTACAATTATGGGTGACGGGAGCATATCATTAATTATAGACGTGGCAAACCTGATTGAAGCGTATTAATTTATAGGAGGTAAAGTATTGTGGCAAACGGAAGTTCATTATTTGCGCAAAACATTAAAAGCTCGGATAAAAAATCAAACCGTACCGAAAAAGAAGAAGAAATTACCAAGGCTCTGACTTTTGCAATCGGCGAGCAGGTTTACGGGATTGAAATCCCGTATGTTAAGGAAATTCTCGGTGTGCCGAAAATTACGCGGGTCCCCTGCGCGGAAGTACCCTACTACATCAAAGGTATTATTAACGTCCGAAGCAAGGTTGTTCCGGTTGTTAATATGCGAGCCTGTTTCGGCAAGGAAGAAATTGAATACAACGAAAAAACCTGTACGATTATCGTCGAGCTTAAAGACATAACCGTAGGGTTGATTGTCGATGAGGTTTTGGAAGTTCTCTCCGTAATGCAGAAGAATATCGCGAAAACACCCGACTTAAACAATGTCAACGAAAATAAATTTATCGAATATATTCTTGAGATGAAGGACGGAATCAAGCTCATACTTGATATCAAGAAAATTATATTTGACCACGACCTTATGCTCAGATTGGATTAATTCCAAGAAAATAATTTGTAAAGCAGGTTTTTATTATGATTATACCACCAAAACTATCCGATGCCGATTTCAAGCGATTGACTGACTTTGTACTTAAAAAATACGGCATAAACCTGACACAGAAGAAGATTCTCGTAGAAGGGAGACTTGCAAGTACTATAAAACAACGCGGCTTCGATTCGTTCACAGCTTTCATTGACATGATTTTCGCAGACAGAACCGGCACGGAAATGATTAACCTGCTGAACAAATTAACCACGAATCATACGTTTTTTCTGCGTGAAAAAGAGCACTATGACTTTATGAAGGACGTTGCTCTGCCTTACATTGAAAAAACCAAAAAAGACCATAAGGTCAACATTTGGAGCGCAGCTTGCTCAAGCGGGGAAGAACCGTACACCAACGTCATGGCACTCCTTGAATACTTCGGGCATAAATCGGCTCAGTGGAAAATCGAACACCTTGCGACTGATATTTCCGAGCGGGTCATGAGTAAGGCGAAGGAAGCTATTTATCACGTGGATTCCATGAAGAATCTGCCTGATACTTGGAAGCGCAAATACTTCACGGCAGTAGAAAACAGCTGCTTTAAGGTTTCGCCCGAGGTCACGAAACGGGTTACGTTTAAAACTTTCAACCTCATGGACCCTGTGCCTTTCAAGTCTTATCCTTATGACATAATTTTTTGCAGAAACGTAATGATTTATTTCGAGCATAATACGAAAATCGAGGTTGTAAAACGGCTTTATGAGGCTCTCGCACCCGGCGGGTACTTATTTATCGGTCACGCTGAAAGCATAACCCGCGACACTACGCAATACAAGTTTATAAAACCTGCAATTTACCGCAGACCTTTACCCGGCGAATAAGAAAAATCTCTAAACCCACTACCCCGGTGCTTTGCGCCGCCTCTTATCAAAAGAGGGAATTTAGGAGAAAAAATGCAAAAAAAGATTAGACTGCTTATAGTTGATGATTCAATCATCTTCAGAACAATGCTTACAAAATCGCTGAACTCTTTCAACGAGATTGAAGTAATTGATTCTGCGGGAGACGCTTTTGAAGCAAAGGAAAAAATAGTAAAGCTGAAACCCGACGTTATAACGCTTGACGTCGAGATGCCTAAAATGAACGGCATTGAATTTCTGAAGAGGATAATGCCGGAGCATCCGATTCCGACCGTTGTTGTAACTTCATCGCCCATAAATGCGTTTGACGCGATTTCAGTGGGCGCGGTTGAGTTTATAAAAAAACCGACAAAGATTGAAACCGATGCATTCATCGCGGAGCTTGCGAAAAAGGTAATCATAGCTTCCAACGCGAGGGTGAGAAGGATTTCCGCGGCATCGCTCAAGACAGCTTCGCCGATACCTTTAGCTACGATTGCGAGCGGTGTGCGCTCCAATAAAATCATTGCAATCGGCGCGTCTACGGGCGGAACCGAGGCACTCGCGAGCGTACTCGAAAACCTGCCGAAAACTACACCCGGAATCATCATTGTTCAGCATATGCCTGCCGGTTTCACGAAGATGTATGCTGAAAGGCTTAACCGTATTTGCAACATGGCAGCGCGAGAAGCCGTTGACGGTGACCGCGTTGAAACAGGCACAATCCTTGTTGCGGCGGGAGAGTATCATTTGAAACTGCATAGAGACACGCGGGGTTTTTACATATCGAGTAAGCGCGGCGACAAGGTTTCGGGACACTGTCCGTCGGTTGATGTGATGTTCGACAGCGTAGCGGAGGTTGCGAAAAGCAACGCAATCGGTATCATTCTCACGGGTATGGGCGCAGACGGCGCGAAGGGCTTGTTAAATATGAAAAAAACGGGCGCGTTCACAATCGGGCAGGATAAAGATACTTGTGTGGTTTACGGTATGCCGATGGTGGCATTCAACATAGGTGCAGTGACGAAACAAGCGCCGTTACAGGCGATACCGAAGCTTATGATGGATAATTTAAGATGATAAACGTCCTAAAAATCCTCATTAAAAACGTTGCGAATGTACGTTTTTAATGAGGATTTTCTATTAGGA
>JAITFV010000167.1 GCA_031281115.1 Oscillospiraceae bacterium
TTCTTTTAAGGTTAAGTTCAGTTTTGAGATTATTTTTCGATAGTCTTCGGGGACGTTCTCGCCGGTAAAATCAATCCGTACAGGGGTGAGTTTTATGCGTTTCTTGAGCATTTCCTCCATGATTTCACGGAAATCAAGCTCCATGTCTTCATCGAAAACCGCCTCGTTCACGTCTAAGTCGGCATTCCTTGTAATCTTGAATATAGTCTTTCCGGCGATGATGTAATTATTGAAAACTTCATCAAGATAGTATAAAATCAAATCTTCTGCTAATATAAACCGCACAGCTTCATTTTTTGACGGCAGATAAAACACCCGCCTGAAAACACCCTGCGATATAACCGGTACGATACCGACCATCGCGCCGCCTTTTTCAGCGCCGTCCGTGCCGGTTCTTTTAAGGAATACAGCGGCATAAAGTTCGAGATTCCGCAGAAAATGATTCGGGTGCCGCTTATCAATTACTGACGGCGTAAGAAACGGCAGTACCTCTTGTTCAAACTGTGTTCTTAAAAATGCCTCATCGCTCTTTGAAAGTGCGGTTTTCCCCGGTGTGCAGTATTTATTTTCGGGGCGTACCTGAATTAATGTATTTTCTTTTGCGAGGCTCCGCATTACCTCGCTGTACACCTCGGTAAATCTTGGAATAATCTCCTTTACCCTATCGGAAATAAGCTCTAACTGTTCTGCCGCGCTGAGAAATGTTTTAGTGTCAAGCCGCTCTTTTTTAAGGTGCATCTGGTCATTCAGCCCGCCGACGCGTATCATGAAAAACTCGTCCATGTTCGAGCGGAAAATTGACAAAAAGCGCAGGCGTTCAAACAGTGGGACAGAAGCGTCCTCAGCTTCCTCAAGCACACGCGTATTGAACTTTAGCCACGACAGCTCACGATTATCCATATAAGGTTTGTGATTCATTTCATTTATTGCTCCCAAATTTTAAATCTGCCGCCGCAGGCGGCGCAACAATTGTTCCTTTCATATGGAATTGCTATATTTCAAGGGCTTTTTTAATTAAATCGGTGAAGAGCGGGTGCGGTTTATTCGGGCGGGACTTAAATTCGGGGTGAAACTGTGCCGCGATGAACCACGGGTGCAGTTTTTTATCAAGCTCGAATATTTCAACCAGTTTTCTGTCCGGCGAAAGCCCCGAGAGTATAACGCCCTTCTCTTGAAAACGGCTTCTGAATGTATTGTTGAATTCGTAGCGGTGACGGTGACGCTCGTAAATTAAATTCTCACCGTACAGCGCGTGTACTGCTGTATTTTCTTCTAACTTGCACGGATGCAAGCCTAAGCGCATTGCCGCATATTTTTCAGAAGCTGTGTCCTTGTCGCTTTGACCCGGCATGATGTCAATAATATTCTCGCTGCTGTCGTCAGTTGCAAATTCAACCGAGCTTGCGTTTTCAATTCCCAGCACATTCCGCGCAAATTCAATCGCTGCCGCCGTCATGCCGAGAGAAAGCCCGAGGTAGGGAATTTTTTTTGTGCGGGCATAACGCGCAGTTTCAATCATGCCCTCAACTCCGCGCTCCCCGAAGCCGCCCGGTACCACAAACGCCTGACATCCGCCGAGGGTCTTACCGCTATTTTTGCGGGTGACTTCCTCGGAGTTAATGAACTTGATTTCAAGGCGGGCATCATTAACAATGCCGCTGTGACGGAGCGCTTCCGCAACCGAAAGATATGCGTCCGGCAGTTCGCAGTATTTCCCGACGAGTCCGACAGTGAGCGTCTTTTGAGCATTTTCATGCCTTTCCACCATCGCTGTCCACTCTGTTAAATTCGGGTTGTTATTTTTCATGTTAAGATGATGGCAAACAGCGTTCGTAAGCCCTTGATTTTCCAGCATTAACGGCACTGCGTACAGCGAAGAAGCCGTAAGATTCTGTATTACATCCTCTTTACGGACGTTGCAGAAGCTTGCGATTTTCTCCTTCATATCGACAGGAATCTCGCATTCGCTGCGACAAACTAAGATATTCGGCTGTATTCCGAGCGAAAGCAGGGTTTTCACGCTCTGCTGAGTCGGCTTGGTTTTAAGCTCGTCGCTGCCGCAGACGAAAGGCACAAGCGTGACATGAATATAAAGTACGTTCTCCCTGCCCTTGTCGTAAGCGACCTGCCTGATTGCCTCGAAAAAGTGCGTGGCTTCAATATCGCCGACAGTGCCGCCGATTTCGGCAATTACGACATCAACTTCGCCGTCCGGGCGGCTTGCAACGCGGTAAATACGCTCCTTGATTTCGTTCGTGATATGCGGAATCACCTGCACCGTCCCTCCGTTATAATCCCCGCGCCGCTCCTTATTAAGCACCGACCAGTAGATTTTCCCGGTTGTAATGCTATTATTAATCGACAAATTCTCATCAATAAACCGCTCATAATGCCCCAAATCCAAATCCGTCTCTGCGCCGTCGTCGGTCACGAAAACCTCGCCGTGTTGATACGGGCTCATTGTCCCGGGGTCAACGTTGATGTATGGGTCGAATTTTTGAATCGTGACTTTATAGCCGCGATTTTTAAGCAGCCGTCCGAGCGAGGCGGTCGTCAGCCCCTTCCCGATTCCGGAAACTACGCCTCCTGTAACGAAAATATATTTAGTACTCATGTTTTCTCCTTTTTTGAACACGCAATACGCGCTCCTACATATTTTCAATTAAATTAATTATATGCTCTTGTTCGGGGAAATCCCGCATAATTCGGGCGGCGCACCTGCTGTTAAACTCCTGCTCATATCCGGGATTATCGCGCATTTTCTGCTTCTCGCCCCAAAGATGCGTAAAATTATCCTGTGGTTCAAATATTTTTTCCTTGCAGAGTAGGGTTTCAACCGGCTGTTCTAAATATTCCGCGCAAAGTGCGAGCAGCCGCTGCTCGGCGTAAACCATGTAACACAGATAATCGTCGCAGTCTTTTGCACTTTTCATGAATTCAATCGCCATATTTACATAAAACTGCTTAAAATCTTCATCGGGTAAATACAAAAACGCTGTATTCAGCGGCAGAATCTGCGGTTTTTCTGCGGGCTCCGCTGTATAATCAAAGGCGGGATTAAATTTATAATCTGCCTGCATCTGAAAGTAGCTGACATCAGGGTAGACACCGGGGTGTAGGTCTTCGCGGTGCGCGGCGATGATTGACTTTCCGAATGTGAGCTTCTTCCAAACTATGAAGTCTTTATCAAGCATGACGACAGGCGCGCTGATTTCCCGCAGTGCTAAAAGCTTCCCCGCCGCCCAGAACATACGCGGGTTTATTCCTTCAAGGTCATCCGGCAGAATCGGGGCTATACTGTCCCAAATGTTGAAGTTCCTGTAAAAATCTGCTGACTTTTTATCGCAGACATGAATAATTTCGCCGTTATATTTGCGCCATGTCAGCGCAGACAGTACTGTGTTGTACAAGTCGAACCTCTCTGCCCGGGGTGTTTCTTGAACACAGGAGCTTACATGAATAGCCCTCATATGATGTGTAACCCGTAACCCGAACTGCCCGAGGCAGAGCCGCTGCCGAATAAATTAAGTGAGCCTGAACCGCCAACCGCTCCGCCGCTATACGCGGCTTGCGGGCAAAACGCTTGGCAAGTCTCTCTGCCGCAGGAAAATGACACAGATTCCCCGGGGTTCCCGCATAATTGCTCATCATCCTCATTATCAATTATTAATTGTACATTGTCCGTCATTCCGAACGAATATTCTATATTCCCCGTTTCTTCAAGTTTCTCCGCTTCTTCCTCACCGCCGTTGGCTCTCAGCCAGCGTAAAAGACTGCCGCCCAAATAATAACCGCGAAGTGAGGCCGGGTCGAAATTATTCTTAATATCCCGGGTATTCCAGACCTTAACCCCATTTAGCCATAGGCAGCACTTCATTTTTTTGTTCCTTTTTCTATTAGGCTTCTTGCGTAACTCAGAGCGAGTGGATTTTCGAGTAAATTTTTCGTCATGCGAGGCAGAATTTTTCGTAATGCTTCGTGCCTTGCGAAAAATTTTAACGAAGCAGGGTGGAAAATTTGCCGAAAATTCTACCGCAAACGAGTTACGCAAGAAGTCTATTTCTACTTCACCATAATATCCCGCATTATTTTTTCTGCGGCTCCGAGAAGCCTTGTGCGTGTATTGAAAGCAGGCGCGTCGATTACCATATCCAAAAGCCGCTCTAACACTGTATTAGCGTGTTCGTCATTGCGTACCAGCCCGCTTTGAATTAAATCGTAGCGGTTTATTGCAAGCTGGTGCAATGCGTAACATTCTTTCATAGCGACGATTTCATTCACCGCATCAACCTGCTTTTTACAAGCCATTGCCGCGCTCTCGAATTCGGGCGAACGCGCCTTTAAATCCGCATATTTAAATTGCAGCAGCATTTTCAAGCGTTCGGGCGGCATTTCCCGCAGTCTCATCTTTAATGAGCGGCGGTCGTTCGTTATATCAACGCTTTGGTTTTTAATTAAAAAACCGACTTCACGCGTTTCATCTTCGGAAAAGCCCATGCGGCGCATGATTTTCTGCGCGTACAGAAACGAACGCTCGGCGTGACCGTGGAAATGCCCATTGCCGCCCTCGTCCTCGGAGAAGCAGTCAGGCTTTCCGAGCGAGTGAAACAGCATAGCGTAGCGCAGAGATAAGATTGGCGAGGCGTAACCCACGCTCCTGAACGTGTGTGTGAGCGCGTCAGTGCTGTATTCGGGGCGTTTCAGGTCAAATCCGGCAAGTGCGGCAAACTCGGGAACCAACGCAATGAATACATCCGCATACTCCTCTAAAACCACGCTCGTATTTCTGCCGTGCAGAACCCAGCTCAGCTCTGTGCGCAGGTCAGAGGGTGAGGCATCGTTCAGGTAGTCCTTATATAGGAAAATCGAATCGCTTGCAGCGGGTGAAATAATGTAATCCCCGGATGAGTAATAGCCGAGCGCCTGTAATATTGACACGGGATTGCGCTCAAATGTTGAAAGTTCTTCATCTTTCTGCAGGGCGCCGGGGGTATCCCCCCTTGCGTCATCCTGCATTTTAATCACGTCTACAATCGGCTGCTCCGCTAAAAGACATTCAACTCCGCCGAACGGGTCTATAAAGCCTTCGCGCGGGTTGTAAGCAATCGCATTAAAAGAAAAATCCCGTCTTTGCAGGTCTTCGATTATACTCTCGGTATAAATCGGGCTGCCTTTTTCAGTAAAGCCTTTTCTGTACGGCGCGATGAGCACCGGCATACCTTGAACGGTGACGATTATCTCGCCCTTAATGAGATTATCAATGTTTACGTTATAGATGTCAAAAATTGCGCGGATTCTGCCGATTTCCGCATCGGTGATAATATCGAAGTCTACGGTACTTGTGCCGCCGATTAATTCCCGTACGCACCTTCCCACTATATATGCGCGATAAGAATGGGCGCCCAGCCTGTTCAGAAGCTCGTTCACCTGATTCGGTATTTCTATATTAACTTTAAATTGTCCGTTATCTGCTGCCAATTGTCCGTCACCACCCGTCTGCTTTACTTTTTCTGAGTGCGCCGAAGATTCGCTGTTTAAAGCCGTTGTCTTCTTTCTCGCGTGTGTCTAAAAAGTCCTTAACCCGCTGTCTTTCGGTTAGTTTGTCAACAGGACAGGAAGATTTTATAATTTCAAAGCCGTTTTGACTGCAAGCACCGAGCATTATTGACTCAGGCGCAAAGATAAGGGGCCGGATTAATGTTAAGTCTTTTCGCGAAAGGTAGCTTTTTGGCGCAAAACAGCCGACCCGCCCTTCTTTAAAGAGGTTCATGATAAATGTTTCAATTACATCGTCGTTGTTGTGACCGAGCGCGATTTTATTGCAGCCGGCTTCTTTAGCCGCATCATGAAGCGCGCCGCGCCGCATCTTTGCGCAAAGAGCGCAGGGGTTTTTCTCCTTGCGTATACCGAAGACGATTTCGGCTATATCGGTACGTATAAGCGTGAAAGGTACGCCGAGTTCGTCGCAGATTCTCCGTACCGATGAATAATCGCCGTCTTTTTTGCCGAAGCGCGGGTCAAGGCTGATTGCGTGAAGCTCGTACCCGGCTTCAAAGAACCGTCGCATCTTCGCAAGTCCCGCTAAAAGTATAAGGCTGTCTTTACCACCGGAAACGCCGACAGCTATTTTATCGCCGTTTTCTATTAAACCGTACTCCTGGCAGGCTTTATGCATATATCCCAAAATTCTTTGCATTAACCTTTTTCCTCTATAGCAAATTAAACGACTATACTCGTTTAATTTGAAAACTGTTCCGCTGATAGCGGCAGACCGCGATTCTACCGCAGTTACAGCAGTTCTGCGTAAAAAAGAATTGCTGTATTTACTGCATACATTATTATAATAACATTTTTAAATAAATTTTTCAACCTTTTTTTGACAAAAAAATGCAGGGGCGGATTTTATGTCCGCCCGTCAGTATAAATATTCTAATTTTGACTGTCAAACTGCCCGCCTTTTCTGCCTGTTCCTCCGTCTGCAACCCGCGTGGTCTGCTGATAAAAGTTTAATTTTTTCTTTTCTTTTTGTAAATTTTCGAGTTCTCCGCGAACTTCTTCGTATTTTCTTTTATACCGCATTTGGTTGCCGACTTCTTTTTTCATGATTTCATTTTGAAGAGAGCGTATATTGATAATTTTCACCTGAACGGCTTTCTCGTCCTCAGAGAAGTCAGCCATAACCGTTTCGCCGATTAGCATTTTACGGATTGACGCTGCTTTTTCCGTGGATTGCTTATCAATTATTTCTGTTATTTCCGGTTTCAATATTTTTATTTGCGTGATAATGTTTTCACGCGCATTTAAAATAATCTGCGTTTCGTCAATCAACTCAAGGTCAGCCGAGGAAAGCTGCCCGGAAAGCTCTCCGAAATCAAAAAGGAGGTTTTCAAGATTATCGAACTTTTCTAACAATAAACTTACTTCGGCAATCATATTAATACCTCCTTCTAAAATTTTCAACCCCGTCGCAGAGCGGCACTACATTGCCGCTACTGACGCATTTTGCACTGCCTGAAGATGAACCTGCTCCTTAGGCATTTTTGAAATCTGCAGAAACGCGTCTTTTAAATCGCCAATCATAGGAATTAATACTTTTACCTTTTCCGCATCTTTTTTAAGGTTCGCTTCTATGAGTTCATGCGTGAAGTATTCATAAAGCGAGTCCAAATCCTTGCCGATTTGCAGGTCAAGGTCCAAAACCGAGCGCAGAGCACCTACTATTTCTATTGATTTCATAAGTGCGGCGTTCGTGTTTTCAAAGTCCTTGTTTTCGACGAAGAACAGCGCCCTGTTCATCTGTCTCTCGCATTCATCGTAGAGCTTCACCACTATTTCTATAGGGGTCAGGGTAGTGACCGCCTGCCTTTTATAACTCGAATAAACATTTCCCGGTATCATATCGTCGTCCTCCTTCTATCTATCTGCCGCCCCCGCCCCAAAGATTAGCCATTCCCATTTGCGCGATGAAATCGTGCTGACTGTTAAGCTGCCCCATTTGTGTTTCAAGTCCTGCAAAGATTTTCCAGTATCTGTCCTGCTGTCTTTGGTAACGCAGTTCAAGATTTGCGATTACGGTGTTTAAGCGCTTTATTTGGTCATATAACGCATTGCTTGTAGCGGATGTTCCGTTTGCTATACCCGCTCTTTGAATAAGCAGCCCTCTTTCCCAGCGTTCACCGGTGGTTCTCGTCGCGGAATTGATAATATCCTGAAGCTGCGGCATAATGCCTTTTTCGACATTGGTGAACAGTTCGGTGACTAAATCTATATCGTTATCAATCGCCGCTTTGAGCCTTGTTTCATCAATTATGAGTTTACCGTTATCAAGCCAGTTGCTGGAAGTTGAAATCCCCATGCTGAACAGCCCGAACATTGAGCCGTCTCCGAGCCCGCGGTCTACGCCGGAGAACATGGCAACTCTCATATCGCTCATCAGTCTGGTAATAGTACGGTCGTTATAGAGCAAGCCTTTCATTGCTCTTTCTTCCCATTTCTGCTCCTGCCTGTCAGACATGCCGAGTTCTTCCCTGTCAGTGTCAGTGAGGAAAAAGTATTCTCTGTCCGGCTTTTCGCTCACATATCCGAAAACGTAGTCAATAAGAGCATTGTAATCCTCTACAAACGATTTAATCATATCGAACATTTGTGAAGTGTCGCGTTCGACAACGATTTCAAAGGCACCTGCGGCGCCGGTCACGGCGTTGGGACCTATCGTAATTTCAAGCCCGTTGACTTCAAAGGTATTCGATGCGGTTTCCACCCGCTCTGAATTTATGTTCAAAACCATATTTTGACCTTGCTTATATTGGTCGGGTGCGCCCGTAAAGCCCAGCGCATCAAGCAGATTCCCGAGTTGAATATTTAAATCTGCGTCTGCTCCGAACTCCCTCGACATTATTTCAAACGAATTTGTTAAGCAGAGA
>JAITFV010000213.1 GCA_031281115.1 Oscillospiraceae bacterium
AATTATATAGGTTCTTTGATAAAGATACAGGCATGGCAATCGCTGATGAACTCTGCGTTTATGACGAAATAATCGACGAAAGCAAGCCGCGTATTCTCTTCGACCCGAACGCTACCTGGAAAACAAAAACGCTCACTGACTTCACGGCGAAAGAGTTGCAAGTCCCCGTGTTCAAAAACGGCAGGCTTGTTTATGATTTACCCCCCCTTGCACAAATCCGCAGTCACTGTACGGAGCAGGTAAATTTGTTGTGGGACGAGATGAAAAGGTTCGAGTATCCGCATAAATATTACGTGGATTTATCGCAGAAATTGTGGGATATTAAACATGAATTGTTAAAAAGGAAACAGAAAAATGAATTGTAATTGCGCAGAAAAATTAAAACAAAAGCTTGAGCCTTTTCTTAAAAATTACACAGAGGGAAGCCTTATTCCAATCCTCCAGAAAGCGCAGGAAGTTTACGGATGGCTCCCTGATGATGTGCTTGAACATATCGCCCGTAAAACCGGTGTCAAACCTGCAAAAATCATAGGTGTAGTGAGTTTTTACACGCAGTTCAGAACGAAGCCGGTCGGAAAAAACTTAATTCTGCTGTGTCAGGGTACAGCCTGCCACGTAAACGGTTCTGCGGAAATCGAACGTGTAATCCGTGATATTTTGAAAACCGAAGAAGGCGGGATTACGGAAGACGGCAAATTCACCTATAACAACGTCGCGTGTTTGGGCTGCTGCAGCCTTGCTCCCGCGATGATGATTGGCGCCCGAACATTCGGGAAATTAACACGGGAAAGTGTGGTTGAAATTTTAAATGAATATTAAAGTCGGAATGGGTTCATGCGGAATCGCGGCAGGAGCCGGCGATATTTTTTACAATCTTGAGAAAGCGGGCTTAAAGCCCGCTCCGGTCGGCTGCAACGGTATGTGCAACCTTGAGCCGATTGTTGAAATAGACGGTAAAATGTACACGCAGGTCACAGATATAGACGAAATTTTAAACGGCACGAAGCTGCCGCTTGAAACCAAACAAAATCAGAGCCGCATCGCATTGCGGAACTGCGGAAATATAAACCCGGAAAATATTGATGAATACATCGGGAGCGGCGGCTATGCACCTTTGAACCTCACTCCTGAAGAAATTATCGGGCAATTAAAAGTATCCGGACTCAGCGGGCGCGGCGGCGCGGGATTCCCTACGTGGTTTAAATGGCAGGCGGCGCGGGATTCCGCCGGAGATAAAAAGTATGTAATTTGCAATGCCGACGAGGGTGACCCGGGCGCGTTCATGGACAGAGCGATTCTTGAAGGCGACCCGCACACAGTACTTGAAGGTATGATTATTGCAGCGTATGCAATCGGCGCAGATGAGGGTATAATCTATGTCCGTGCCGAATATCCGCTCGCGATAAAGCGGCTGGAAACTGCGATTGAACAGGCGCGTGAGCGCAGTTATCTCGGCGATAAATTCGATATAAAAATTAAAGCAGGCGCAGGCGCGTTCGTCTGCGGCGAGGAAACCGCACTGATTGCCTCGCTTGAGGGTGAGCGCGGAATGCCGAGGCTTAAACCGCCGTTCCCCGCGCAGAAAGGCTTTTGGGGTAAGCCGAGCAATATTAACAACGTTGAAACTTACGCGAATATTCCATGGATTATACAGAACAGCGGCATGGCGGCTAACACGAAAGTCTTTGCGCTGACGGGAAAAATCGTTAAAGGCGGGCTTGCGGAAGTACCGATGGGCTGTACGATTCGCGAAGTTGTTTACGATGTTGGCGGAGGAATAACAGGCGGCAAAGAATTCAAAGCCGTGCAAATGGGCGGTCCCTCCGGGGGCTGTATTCCCGCGAGTTTACAAGATACACCGATTACTTACGAAGCACTCGCGGCTACAGGCGCGATTATGGGTTCGGGCGGCATGGTCGTCATGGATGAAAGTTCGTGCATGGTAGATATGGCGCGGTTTTTTCTTGATTTCACCTGTAAAGAAAGCTGCGGAAAATGCGTTCATTGCCGCATCGGAAACCGCAGATTACTCGAAATTCTTGAGCGAATTTGCGATGGCAACGGACGTGAAAACGACATTGATTTGCTTGAAGAGTTATCAGAGGAAATTAAGGCAGGGTCTTTATGTGCGCTCGGGCAAACCGCGCCGAATCCGGTGCTGACTACTTTGAAATATTTCAAAAACGAATACGAAGACCATATTAAAAACAAAAAATGTCCGGCGAAATGCTGCAAACCGCTGCTGACATTTTCGATTGATTTAACTAAGTGCAAAAAGTGTAGTTTGTGCGTGAAAAGGTGTGCAGCTGATGCGATTGATGATTTTACAATTATCAATGAAAAATGCACAAAATGCGGAATATGTGCGGATGTATGCAAGTTTGAGGCGGTGAACGTAACATGATAAAACTTATTATAAATAACCACAAAATAAACGCAGAACCGGGCAAAACTATTTTACAAATCACGCAGGAAAACAACATCGAAATCCCTACGCTGTGCCATGACGAGCGGGTTGAAATATTTGGCTCGTGCGGGATTTGCGCGGTTGAAATTGCGGGTTCGCCGCGATTGTTCCGCGCTTGTTCAACGCCCGCAGCTGACGGCATGGTGATTTTCACCGATACCGAGCGGGTTCGCAGAAATCGCAGGTCTGTGCTTGAATTGCTGCTTTCCGACCACACCGGCGACTGTGTTGCGCCTTGTGTGCTCGCCTGCCCCGCCGAAACCGACTGCCAAGGTTACGTAAAACTCATTGCAGACGGCGATTATGAAGGAGCGAGAAAATTCATTATGGAAACGAACCCGTTTCCTGCTTCAATAGGCAGAGTTTGCCCGCATCCATGCGAGGAGGAATGCAGAAGAACGCTGGTTGAAGAGCCTGTTTCAATTGCTGCACTGAAGGCGTTTGCGGGAGATTTCACTCCCATCGGTTTTGCTGCACCTCCACCCGAAGAAGAGGGAAGTGTTGCGGTCATCGGCGGCGGTCCGGGCGGTCTTTCTGCGGCGTATTTTCTGCGGCTTAAAGGTCACAGTGTAACTGTTTATGAAGCTATGCCGGAAATGGGCGGAATGCTGCGTTACGGAATCCCCGAATATCGGCTTCCGAAAGCCATTCTGCAAAAAGAAATTGATGCTGTAGAGCGCATGGGTGTAAATTTTATAAATAATAAAAAAGTAAGCCTTGATGATATTAAAGGTGATTATGATGCAGTTATAATCGCAGTCGGCGCGTGGGTTTCATCGAGTATGCGCTGTAAAGGCGAGGAACTCGGAAATGTAATCGGCGGCATTGATTTTCTTCGCGAACCGCCCATAATCTCCGGTAAAATTGTAGCTGTTGTCGGCGGCGGAAATACCGCGATGGACACCTGCAGAACCGCAGTCAGGCTCGGAGCGGAGCGGGTTTATAACATTTACCGCCGTACCCGCGCAGAGATGCCCGCCGAAAAAATAGAAATCGATGAAGCCGAGGAAGAAGGCGTAATTTTCAAGTTTCTCGCAAACCCGCTTGAAATCAGCGAAAATTCTATTCGTTTGCGAATCATGGAACTTGGAGAACCCGACAAATCGGGGAGGCGCACACCTGTGGAAACCGATAAAGAAGAAACGCTCGCCGTCGATTTTGTAATCTCCGCAATCGGGCAAAAACTGAACCCCGGCGGATTTGAATCAATTGAACTTACTAACTGGGGGACTATTATTGCAGACAGCGAAACTTTCTGCACGAATGTGCAGGGTGTTTTTGCAATCGGTGACGCGGTGAATGACGGCGCGGGAATTGCGATTACCGCAATCGGGCACGCTAAAAAAGCCGCTGAAGCTGTTCATGGTTTTCTCGCAGGGTGCGGCGTTTCCGGCACACCGCAGAATTATTTAGCAAAAACTAAAAAAACACCGGAAGATTTCATCGGTGAACCAAAGCAAAATCGTGCAAAAATGCCGCACCGCTGTGCAAGCGAGAGGCGCGGCGATTTCAAGGAAATAAACTTAGGATTCACGGAGGAAACAGCACAAAAAGAAGCCACACGCTGCCTCGGATGCGGCTGCGCAGACTTCCATGAGTGTAAATTGATTCGCTATGCTAATCAATACGACGTGAAACCGGAGAAGTATGAGGGCTTAATCAGCAAAAAAACAGAAAACTCACCTATCCCGAATGTTCTTCAAACTCCCGAAAAATGCATACTTTGCGGGCTGTGCGTTCGTCTTTGCGAAGAGGAGATTAAAGCAGGTGTGCTCGGCTTTGTCGGGCGCGGATTCGGCACACAAGTGAAGCCGGCAGGGGATTTAACGCCGTGCGTGAGTTGCGGGAAATGCGCGGAAATCTGCCCAACAGGCGCGCTGACGGCAATTAACAATTAACAATGCGCAATGTGCAATTTATAGTATAAATTATTCAATCAACTCAAATTTATAACCTACGCCCCACACGGTTTTCAAGAACCACTTGCCCGAAACGCCCTCAAGCTTGGTGCGGAGCCGTTTTATATGCACGTCAATCGTGCGCGAGTCGCCGTAATATTCAAATCCCCACACATCGTCAAGCAGTTGGTCCCGCGTGAAAACCCTGTTCGGGTTAGAGGCGAGATGAAAAAGAAGCTCGATTTCTTTAGGTGGCAGTTCGCAAACCTTACCGTTAAGCTTCGCCTCGTAACGATTCATGTCAATAACTAATTTATCATGCTCAATTATTTTTTGATTCTGTTTTTGATTATTTTGCACTCTTACGCGGCGCAGAACAGCTTTAATCCGCGCCATAACTTCCCTTGTGTCAAACGGTTTTGTTATGTAATCATCTGCACCAAACGCCAGCGCGAGCACTTTCGCCGCCACATCGTCCCTTGCGCTCATTATAATAACAGGCAAATCAGAGAAAGCCCGTATTTCTTTGCAGATTTCATATCCGTCTTTGTCGGGGAGCGCAGGTTCAAGCAGCACAAGAGCGGGTAGGTTTTCGGGAGCTGCCGCAGAGCAAAGCCGAAGCACTTCTGCGCCGCTGCTTACGGAAACAGCTTCAAACCCGTCGCGCCGTAAAGCGAGCCGAAGGGCTTCAATGGTTGTTTGAACATCGTCAGCTATTAAAATTCGTTCCATACCTACAGTATACTGCATTGTAAACAAAAAATCAACACATTATTAATATATTCGTAACAACTAACTATTTCTGACAACATTAGAGCGGTTAAAGCCTTGTTGATTGTACAAAACATACAAAATTAAAAAAATGCCATAAAACTCTTGACATTTTAATGGTAAAGGATTAAAATAGGTATTAGCGGCTTAGCACTCTTTTGGTGCGAGTGCTAATATGTATAAAAAAGAATAATCTAAAGGAGGCAAAACTATGAACATCAAGCCATTATTTGACAAGGTTGTTATAAAAATGCTTGAAGCCGAAGAAACAACCAAAAGCGGAATCATACTCGCGGGTACCGCGAAAGAAAAACCGCAGCTCGCTGAAATCGTCGCAGTAGGACCGGGCGGCATTTATGACGGCAAGGACATAGGCGCGATGGTCGTCAAAGCAGGCGACAAGGTGCTTATGAGCAAATACGCAGGCACTGAAGTAAAGGTAGACGGAGTGGAATACACTATTTTACGCCAGTCTGATATTTTAGCAATAGTAGATTAATGCAGGGCGCTGCTCTCGGTACTGTAAAATCACCCCGGCGCGAAGCGCCGTCCCTCCGCAGAGGGGAATTAATAAGAAGGAGATAATTAATATGGCAAAACAAATTATTTACGGTGAAGAAGCCCGCAAAGCTCTTCAATCCGGTATTGACCAATTAGCGAACACTGTTAAGATTACGCTCGGCCCCAAAGGCAGAAACGTAGTACTTGATAAAAAATTCGGCGCGCCGCTGATTACAAACGACGGCGTGACAATTGCGAAAGAAATCGAGCTTGACGAACCTTATGAAAACATGGGTGTTCAGTTAGTGAAAGAAGTCGCAACAAAAACCAACGACGCCGCAGGCGACGGAACAACAACAGCAACGCTTTTCGCGCAGATTATCGTTAATGAAGGCATGAAAAATATCGCTGCCGGCGCAAATCCGATGATAGTGAAAAAAGGTATCGCTAAAGCTGTTGATGCGGCAGTTGAAGAAATCAAGAAAAATTCGCACCCCGTAAAAGGTAGCGCGGATATTTCCAGAGTTGCGTCTGTTTCCTCGGGCGACGAGGAAGTCGGCAAGTTAATCGCAGACGCTATGGAGAAAGTTACCAGCGACGGCGTAATTACCATTGAGGAAAGCAAAACCGCCGAAACATACAGCGAAGTGGTAGAAGGTATGCAGTTCGACCGCGGCTATGTTTCGCCTTATCTTTCGACAGACGGCGACAAGATGATTGCCGAGCTTGATGACCCGTATATCCTGATTACCGATAAAAAAATCTCAAATGTACAGGAAATTCTTCCCGTGCTTGAGCAGGTAGTGCAAAGCGGCAAGAAATTGCTTATAATTGCAGAAGACACTGAGGGTGAAGCTCTCACCACGATTATTCTTAACAAACTGCGCGGCACTTTCATCTGCGTGGGCGTAAAAGCTCCCGGATTCGGTGACAGGCGCAAGGAAATGCTCCGCGACATCGCGATTCTTACCGGCGGCGAAGTTATAACCGAAGAGCTCGGCTTAGACCTTAAGGAAGCGACAATTGAACAGCTCGGAACAGCGAAACAGGTTAAAGTTTCCAAGGAAGATACGATTATCGTTGACGGAGCAGGCTCAAAGCAGGATATCCAGGAAAGAATCAACCAGATTAAAACCGCTATTGAAGACACAACCAGCGAATTCGACAAGGAAAAGCTGCAGGAACGCCTTGCAAAGCTTTCGGGCGGCGTAGCAGTTGTTAAAGTCGGCGCAGCTACCGAAGTCGAGATGAAAGAAAAAAAACTCCGCATCGAAGATGCGCTCGCGGCTACAAAAGCGGCAATTGAAGAAGGTATAATACCGGGCGGCGGCGCAGTACTCGTTGATGCTATGGGCGCGGTTGAAAAACTCGCGAATTCCTTAGAAGGCGACCAAAAAACCGGCGCGAATATTATTCTGCGCACGCTTGAAGAACCGATTCGCCAAATCGCGATGAACGCAGGGCTTGAGGGTTCGGTAATCATTGATGCGATTAAACGTTCAGGTAAAGCAGGCTACGGTTATGACGTGCTCGGAGATAAGTATGTAGACATGGTTGAGGCGGGTATCGTTGACCCTGCGAAGGTGACACGCTGCGCGCTGCAGAACGCGGCTTCGATTGCGGCGATGGTGCTGACTACAGAGAGCTTGGTTGCTGATAAAAAAGAAGAAAATCCTGCTCCTATGATGCCTCCCGGCGGCGGAATGGGCGGAATGTACTAAATACGGCATAATAAACGCATAACAAAGCCTTTGTGTTATAGCTTGGGTATCACTTTGGGTATCAAAAATTATAAAATAAGGCAAAATGATAGAAAACGAAACGATATAAAAAAGCGGCGAGGACGTGAAAATCCTTGCCGCTTGTAATTTATACTAAAATCCAATATTGCAGTTATGGGATTGCCTTTTGAATAAACCGCCCCAAATCGCGTAAGACTATTAATACTAAAATCCAATAAATCGGCTTATTGGATTTTAGGGATGGCGCTGCTGC
>JAITFV010000215.1 GCA_031281115.1 Oscillospiraceae bacterium
CGAGATGATTCAGCAAATCCTTCGCCGTTACACCGATGCTCCGTGTAACAATTGGGATAACATGGCCGATGCAATTAACAACGGTATTCGGGACATATTAGAACGCAGGGAGGGAGCTAATGGAAAACTGTTATAACCAGTTAAGTTAAAAACGCTAAAGCGTTTTTAACTCGCGGCTAATGCCGCGAGTTTGTTGCAACCACATCGACGATGAGAGGAAAGAAAAACCATGAACAACGTATACCCTTTTGTTGATAGCCCCCGTGAATTATCAGCGTTAGCAAATTCGCCGATTTACAAAATCATGGCTAAACTTAACGCCGGCGGTCGGCTTAACACCGGTACTGATGACGGTTTCGACGGATTCAAACATAAGAACGAAAAAGGCGAATACTGCACCCGCAAAGGTTATTCCCGTGCCGAAAACGATTACGTGTGCTTTAACGAGATTGAACATCAAGACGCATATCGCCACGGCATCTACAAACTTATGGGGTGGATTTTTGACTTTAGACCATTTTTCAAGAAATGGCTCGTCAAATACGAATACAGCGGTTGGCAGGAGCAGTATGCTCCTGACCGCGATTTTATCTTCACCAATTCATCAACGCCCGATGAAATCCTGAAAGTCATGCCATTTCCCGAAGACGAGGAGTGTTTCGCGATATGAAAAGCCTTATATTCCCAAAAACTCTTACTAACAATTCAGAGGCAGATGTTTCAAGCCTGCCTCTGAAAAGCTTATTGGCTCTCATGAATCCTGATGTAATTCTTTGTGTTCGTTATCCCAAAAGACCCCAAGGTGCGATAACTGCCCTTACTGCTGAAAGCGGGGCTCATGCCTTGCAACTCCTGTCTGACAGCACAATCAAAAACGCCCTTGAAGGTCTGATTGTAACGTCGATTAGGCTGAACGCGGGCAGCATTGAAGTCGAATCCGACTACAAAGAGTCTTTCAAAAACGGCGTTGTTGTTCCAACAACAGAAGAGCGCATAGAACAGGAAAATTGTACAGTGTGCAAAGAAAAAACTTTTTCTAACTTCGGATTTTGTGACAAATGCGGACACCAAAGAGCCGATAAACACGCTACTGGAACACAGGCTCAATGGATTGACGAAGAGCCAAAATGGTTTGCCGAGTGCAGTAACTGTTTTGAGAATGGGTTCACTTGGTACACGTTCTGTCCATGGTGCGGTTCCGAAATGAACGGCGTAATCCGAAAATAAATCTTCTTGACATTCAATCACAGATGTGATATACTGAATGTATGCTAATAATTTGCATCAATACAACGAAAGGGCGTTAAATGCTATGAGCAAAAAGAAGAAGTTGCCAATCGGCTCAGACCAGTTCGCTAAAGTACGCGAATTAGGACAATACTATGTGGATAAAACAATGTTAGTGGCGGAATTTCTCGAAAGCCCCGATGAGGAGGTGACGTTGATTACCCGTCCGCGTCGTTTTGGTAAAACCATGAACATGACGATGATGCGGGAGTTTTTCGATTGCACCAAAGACTCGAAAGCAATGTTCGACGGTCTCGCTATTATGGAAACGGAGTATGCGAGCGAAATCAACACAAAACCGGTTATTTTCTTCTCGTTTAAAGGCTGTACGGGTACAACAAAAGAAGAGCTTTGTGCAAAACTTACAGTGGAACTGTTATCGGCGTATTCGCAATATTTCCAATTAATCCAAGCTCCGGACTGTGATTTTCAAAGAATGTACGAACTGTTAAAATCACGCAAAACAACACACATAGATTTATCCCCTGCGTTAGTAGTCTTGGTTAGAGCTGCGAACCATCATTTCGGTAAGTATCCGCTACTCTTAATTGACGAATATGACCAACCAATAATGAGCAGCTACGAACACGGATATCGCAAAGAATTAGGCGAGTTTTTCGCAAACTTTTATGGTGATGCTCTAAAAGGTTGTGCAGAAGCAGGAAGAGCAGTTCTCACAGGAATTCAGCGGGTTGCTAAGGAGAGCATTTTCTCGAAGCTGAATAATATCAGTGTCTTCACAGTTGCAGATAAAAAGTATTCCGGGCATTTTGGGTTGACTCACGAGGAAACACAGGCTTTGCTCGAATATTACGACTTGTCATTAACAAAAGAAGTAACAGATATGTATGATGGTTATAATTTTACAGGAACGCGAATGTTCAACCCGTGGTCTGTGACAAGGTATGCTGATACAAAAAAACTTGAGCCTTATTGGGTTAACACATCTACAAACGCTCTTATAAAGGAAATATTAGGAGAATCACCCCTTCACTTCAAACAACGCTTTGATACTTTGTTGACTGAGGGCAATGTTGTAACCAGTGCAGACTTAGACACTTCGTATGCCGAGCTTCAATCAGAAGAAACATTGTGGGGATTGCTTGTGAACGCAGGTTACGTGACAATTGAAGCTACTATCCAGACTGCAAGCGATGTGTTTATATTGCGTATTCCAAACGATGAAGCACGCAAGGAATTTGTCGGGTTGATTGAGAGTTATACTTGTGCTTAGGGTGCCGCCGGAATAGCTCATCACAAGAAATCTTGCGAGATAATTTACGAAACTAAAGTTATAACCTGACTGTGTACCCACAATCGGGTTATTTTTTGAAATCGCTTGACATTCAATTATAAATGTGCTATAATTGAACAGATGCTAATAATTTGCATTGGCACGGTAAATTTATTGTTTTTTTAGGAGAGAAGGTGACGACATGAGTAAAGAACTTAATATCGCAATGCGATACTTTATAAATGAGCTAAAACCTGATACTTTGAAACTGCAGAAACTTTTGTATTTTGCACAAGGTGTTTCTTTTTGCATGAATGACAGTGAATTTTTTAGCGAACAGTTTGAGGCGTGGGTTCATGGTCCTGTTATTCCATCTGTGTACCACCAATATAAAAAATATGGCTATAACCCTATTAACATAACTTACAGCATAGGCGATATGTCCGGTTCGCAACAAGAAGTTCTTAAATACGTCAAGGACAATTATGGGAAATATGACGGAAAGTATTTAGAGGAACTTACACATTCGCAAGACCCATGGAAATACGCTCGTAGCGGGCTTGACCCCGATGAAAGGGTTGATAAAAACATCCCGAAAGAGATTATCGCTGAATATTTTATCGGGTTGATGTTTCAACCCGGGGTGGAGGTTTGGGAATGATATTCGAAATTTGGTATTACAAAGCGATACTCCCTAATGGCGGCGGAACAAAAGCAAGACCTGTTCTGATTATCGGGAACGATAGCGAAAACAATCTGAGTATAGTAGATATACATTATTGTTTGGTGTCCGCTTCTTCTCAAAAAGGAGAATATGATATCAATATTGACGAGGAGCAAGCAAAAGAACTCGGGTTAACGAGAGCATCGGTCATCAAAATAACCAAAGTGTATACAGGGTCACGCGGTCTGTTAGAGAGAAAGGTGTGTGACCTGCCGAGCGATTTAAGAGCAGAATTCATCAAAAACTATAAAGTTTACCAAAATAAGCTAATGGAACGCATGGATGCAATCAATATCCACGAACCGCGTGTGCAATCAACTCACAGAGATAACCCATGAAACTAAAATCGTAACCTGACTGTGTTTACACAGTCGGGTTATTTTTTGAAACTCCAAAAAATAGAAAGGAAATGACTATATGGAAGATTTTCAAGCAGACATCTGTCCTGTGTGCGGTCATGCCGGCTTAGACTACGAAATACGCGATGTCCAAGAAGATGTTTTGGTCTATCCGTGGACTTGCCCGCAATGCAAATCTAAAGGCGACGAGGAGTACACAATTAGCTTTAACACGCACGTGATTCATTCGCGTGGGAGGGAGAATAACGAAAATGAAACTTAAATACATCGGGACTGACTCATGGTATAGACCTGTCTACCAAGAGGTCGGAACTACAAAACTCTGGAAAGATACGAATCTCGCGCCGGTCAACTCAAAGCGTGCAAGCCTGAATCGCGCTTGCGGCGACGAATTCGACGGTGAGCCGGATTATCCGCTGACTCGGGAATATGAGTTTGTCACATAATCTGAAGCAGGAGAGAAATTTATGAAAATAAAATCACAACCTGACTGTGCTTACACAGTCGGGTTATTTTTTGAAACAAAAAATGTTAGAGTCGGGCTTTGCTCGACTTTTCGCTTGCCGCTTTTAGATTAGAAAAGGAGAACACGCTATGAATGTTTCGTGCATTGTATTGGAGAACTGTGATTCAACCGACAACAAAGAAAAGCTTGTCTATTTTTACACCGATAGTTCGGACGACGATTTTATAGGGCTTATCCGCATCGAAGAAAGCGGCTCGGACTGTATAAGAAATGGCAGCGTATTCAGACTTAATAGCCCCG
>JAITFV010000223.1 GCA_031281115.1 Oscillospiraceae bacterium
ATTAAGTCCGCCGCCCCACGGCATGAGTAATGCCAAAAACGCCTGCTGTATCCATATATAGGAAACAAGATGAGAAAACTCCATCGGAAAAGCGGCGGGATTAGCACGGAAAAACGCTGAAAACGCCAATATTTCCATGAAACCCCACGCGAATTGAGTTGAAAGCCCTGCCAGTGCAGCAGCGCGATATTGTAATCCATTTATAAACCGAATACGAAACAACGATAAATATGTTTTCATACAAAACCCCTATATCGAATGATATTTCTTCATATTCGGTACTCCTTGTACAGTGCGGCGACCATTTCTTCGGCGGTGATTCCCGAAACCGAAACGTCGGTAATTTCTGTCTGCGCGGCAAAGCGGGTGATTGCATCCGAAACGGACATAATAGACGGGTCAAGCACAATAACAAGCCGCCCTTCTTTGGCTTCTGATAACGACATACCCTCGCTAATTTCGGGAGCAATTCCGTTGTATTCGACCACAAGCGTTTTACGTTCTGACGAGCGTTTTTTCAATTCGTCAAGACTTCCGTCAAGCAGAATATTTCCTTTGCCTATCAGCAAAATTCGCTCGGTCAAGGCTTCAATATCCTGCATATCATGTGTCGTTAAAATAACTGTCGTGCCGTGTTCGGTGTTCAGCTTCTTTATGAATTGCCGGACGGCAATTTTTGAAACAGCATCAAGCCCGATTGTCGGTTCGTCAAGGAACAATATTCGCGGACTATGTAACAGCGACGCGGCGATTTCGCAACGCATACGCTGACCTAGGCTCAAAGTGCGCGTCGGCGTTTTAAGCAGTTCGCCGAGGTCAAGAAGTTCGGTTAATTCGTCAAGATTATTCTTGAATAATTTTTCATCCACTTTGTAAATATCGCGTATCAAGTCAAAGCTGTCGATAATCGGAACGTCCCACCAAAGCTGACTGCGCTGACCGAATACAACGCCGATTTCGCGGACATGAGCGGTACGCTCTTTCCACGGTGTCCGTCCGTCAATATTGCATGAGCCACTCTCCGGCGTTAAAATACCGCACATGATTTTGATGGTGGTGCTTTTACCCGCCCCGTTGGGACCGATATAGCCTACCATTTCACCGTCCCCGATGGTAAAGCTGATGTCATTTAACGCGTGGATTATTTCGTATTCACGCGAAAACAACGCCTTCACAGCGCGACCGAACCCGGCTTGCCGTTTGGCGACACGGAAAGTTTTATTTATGTTTTGAAGTGTTATCATACATTGTCCTCCGTGCCTGCTTCATCATCTTCTATTTCGGTATCGCTATTACTGAAACCCAACAAGCCCACTTCGTCATCATCAAACTCACCAACAATGCGAGCAAGTTCATCCGGGGAAGGAAGCAATGCCCGCAGATTATCGGGCAAGCTATCTTGTGTTGAATAGGTCGCCACGCCGATAGGTGCATATGATGTTCGTAAGGTGTATTCAACTCTCGTGCGATGCTTGGATTTACAAATAATAATGCCGATAGACGGATTTTCGTCGGGCAATTTTACTGTTTCGTCAAGCGACGTTAAGTAAAACTGCATCTTGCCGATATACTCTGGCTTAAACTCGCCAATCTTTAATTCTATGGCAATAAGTGAGCGTAACCGCCTGTGGAACAGGAGCAAATCTATGTGATAATCCTCGTCCGTTACATCGAGATAATACTGGTCACGCACAAACGTAAAATAACCGCCCATTTCGATTAAAAATTTGCGGAGGTTTTTCATAATGGCGGCTTCCAGTTCTGCCTCGCTGTGTTCTTCGCCCACTTCGAGGAAGTTGAAATTGTACTCGTCCTTTACGGCGAGCTTCGCCTGTAAGCGGTATTTTTCAGGTACAGTTTCATCAAAGTTCGTTTGGTTTGTGAGATACCGCTCATAGGCTTTAACGTCAATATTGTGGATAAGTACGTCATGAGTCCAACCAAAGCGGCGTGTTGCTTTGATGTAAAAAATTCGCTCCATTGGGTCTTTGCATTTTTCAACTATTGCGTAATTTTTCGTCCAACTTATTTCTGCCAACAATGGTGGCAGATTTGCAATTTCTAATTCTGCCAATGATGGTGGCAGAATTTCGCTGTCAGTACCAACAGCATCTTTGTCGGCAATTTTTGAAACTGGTTTTTGCAAATTTGCTTCCATAACTTCTCGCACAGATGGTGTGAGATTTGAATATTCAAGATAAAAATTACGCATACGCCAAAGATTACGAGCGGAATAACCTCTATCGCCGGGAAACTCTTTTTGAAGTTCTTTTGACAAAAATTCAACAACGGACTTACCCCAACCTTGCTCCCGCTGTCTGAAGTCAATCCTATGTCCGATTTTCCAATATAACGTAAGCAATTCGATATTGACCTTCTTCATCGCTTCGTATTGGTGGCGATAAATAAGCTCCTTTATTTCCTTTATGAAAGGCGCATATAACGCAAGTTCGTTGTTCATTTTTGTTTGTCCTCCTGCTTGTTCTTTGTCGGCTTGCGTCCGTTTCGCTTCCGACAATCAAATGGTTATGACTTTCCATACAATCATTTTTTGACTAACAATAT
>JAITFV010000002.1 GCA_031281115.1 Oscillospiraceae bacterium
TTCACGGAAATTCAGACCCTCATAATATTCCATGCCACAGGGTTGTTTTTAAAGATGGAAGTTTAAGCAAGGCGTTTTTGTTTGGCGGCGAAAATAGGCAACGCAAATTACTGGAAGATGAAGGAGTGAGTTTTATTGGCGAAAAAGTGGATATGAAAAAGCATGGATTTGGGAGAAGTCTCTCCCTCGTCGCTACTTCGTGCACGGCTACCCTCTCTAGCCTTGATTAAGCTGACCTGAGCGGGTGCCATAGGAAATATGAAACAGTAGAGGAATTGAGAAGGGATCTATTTTGGTATATAGAAGTTTATTATAATAGATTTAGAAAACATTCTGCAAATAAATACTTGACACTAGAGGAAAAAGATTCTATATTTACATATAACAATAAATATGTGGCTTAACTAAATGTACGTTTTTTAAGGGGCACACAAATTTTTAAGGAGCGACTATTGAACAATAATTCTTCGCGCCGATAACACCGCACGGCTACCGTTATATACGCGAACAGAAAACTCAAGCCGCGCCGAATTAGCAGACGGTTTTGCAGAAGAAAACCATCTGTTTGCGATGGCTTGAACATCTTTTACAGCAGCATTTTTAAACATCGCAACAGGTAATCGAATCGGGGCGGCGGCATTTTTGTGCGTATAGGCATAAGTCAGTTCGCTTTCTACAAACAGGTCCGGCGGCCCTTCTTCTGTAAACAAGATATCGTAAATTCTTTTGCACTTAGCCTCAATGCCCGCTGCATCCCATCCGCCAACTGTGCCGAGGTCAATGTCGGCGTCGAATGTGTTCTGGGAAGTCACTTCCGGCGCCGATATTTCTTCTGTGCGAAACACAAACGCGTCTGCAAAATTCGCATTGCGGACTATCTTAGCATAAGGGATAGCGGAGGTATAATTATAAACACTTAAATTTGAAACGGAAATAGTAACCGTAAGCAGCTTGCCGAAAATAACCGGGCTTTCGTAAGCGACTTCTACCTTGCTGTTGCTACTTTTTAATTCTCCGTTTTCCCAAGTTAAAATGGTGGCAATATTATTATCATTAACAGCATAAACTTTTAATGCGTTCATCGGCGACCATTTTGCACAGATATTTTGGGCATGCCTGTTAAATTCTTTCACGTTTTCTTCGTTGAGATTGCTTGTAAGCTTATCGCGAACATCCATATACTCGCTTAACGCCGTGTAAATATTGTCATTGTTGCTGACAGGATATTTCCCCGGAGCATTGAAGGTTATAAGTATTTCAATTTTGTCCTGCTCTGCCGCTATTGATGTAATATCAAGTTTATACGAAGATAACGACAGGTTTTTTAATTCACCGTCTAATTGCGGCTCAAACCGGCTGTTTGACAATTGCGGAGCAGGCGGAACTTCCCGCAACGGATTTGGTATGCCTTTGACCTCTCCCATAAGCGCCGTAAGCTGCTGCGGCGCAAGGAAACTATACCAATGAGAACTCTCGTATCCCTGCGAAGTAGTTGCAATATCACTCTCAAAATGCCGAATGTTTGCCGAAGAATAGATAAGATTAAAGTTGGTTTCATAGCGTGAAAACGCATTATAGGCAACCGTGAAGTAATTAGAACTGCTTAACTTTCCGATTCCAGAATTGACCCTTGCGTTATCCGAACGCGAAAGTTCGACCGTCAAGCGGGTTTGGGCGCTTGGAGTATTTTTCACGGCATACGCTGCTATACTTGATATTTCGGAGTCAATTCTGTTAAGCAGCATATCTGCCGCATATGCGGTAACCGCGTTCGGAGCAGCGCCGCCGTTTACACCGATAAACATTTGTGAAATTTTAGTTGCAAGATTTTCTTTAACAGCCAGCAAATCCCTTACCGCATTCTTTGAACACTGCGCTATTTCTTTTACTTTTGCAAGAACGGCATTCTCAAAATCGTCTAAAAATATCTGCCCCCATAAGTTTATATCGGCTCCGTTTATCAGTGAGTTGGCAAGCGGAGCGGATGCGTAATATTTTGGCGGTTCAAATATCGGAGTTCCTACGCATTGACTAAGATTAACTGCAAATAAATCCGATTCGGACAAATTTTTATGTGCCAATGCGTAACCGGCAATGGGGAAATTTCCGCTGTTATAGGCTGCAACAGTATCTACGCAGGTTACTTCCTGCGGCGCATTTTGCGTTGTTTTTACATTCCGCCGAATCCGTAAAACCGTCTCAACAGGGAATATCGGCTCGGAAGGCAATTTTTTGCCGTCTATCGAAACGGATAAAATGTCTGCAATCGGTGCTTTATCTTTCGAATTCGTGTAATAACCATGCAATGCGAATAAAAAATCATAAAGCGGTTTTTTCTCAACCTTAATTTCCCCTTCAAACAGCGAGGAAGTCACAAACAGCGATGTATCTTCACTGCTCTGCTGAGCCAATGCCCGTTGTAAATCCGCCTCTGCCTGCTCAGGCAAAGCAAAGCCGTCTTCTTTTTCCTTTGCCGCAAGAGTTACTGTTATTTTGCTTTCGGTAAATTTATAAGAACAAGTCACGCCGTAGCATTCATTTACAGCTACAATAAAATCGTTCACTCGGTAATCTATTTCATGCACTGTCGGCTCAGGGGATTGGTTTCCAAATACATCACGCAAATACACATTTACAGTTGCTTTACCGAAGTTTTCATACGGTCTGCCAACAGCAAAAACCAGCTCATATACTGTTATATTCGTTTCATCGGAACTGGTATCGCCAAGCGGAATCAGCGGTTTGGAGAGATTGGAAGTTTTGCCGTTTTCTGTAATCGTATAAGCCAGAATTTGACTGACCGAATCGGCATCGGGGGTATATTCGATTCGCAAGCCGTAGCTGCCGTTTGGCAATGCCGGTTTCGCAGCAGTTTCGTTTTCCCTTGAAAAGTATGCGTCTTTATTAATATTTGCCGTATCCGAACTAAAAACGCAGTTGGCATCCTCTAAAATACCTTTGCCGCTTATAAACAGATACAATTGCGTTACGTTATCAGTATCAAAAACATCAGACGCAAGTTTATTTGCATCAGACATATATAATGCGTAGTTTCCGCAGGTTACCGAACATTCCCAGAGCATTTTAATGAATAAAGGTTCGCTCAAATTGCAAAGATAATCGTTTGACTCATTGTTTTTTTCCGTAAGGTTAAGCTTTGTTGTTCTTGAAAGATTTGTTTTTATGAACCTTTCATTTTCGCCAAATTCGGTATTTAGCAACACTCCCGATATTCCGCTAAGCGAACTCGGTTTATAGAGCACAGAGAAGGAGCAGCCGGAATAATTCATGTTTTTTATCAGAGGGTACAACTTAACTCTATCGGACGGGGACAATCCGACTATTCGCAAAACATTATCGCTTTCACGAGTGACCGAAAAAGCAAGGCAAAGTGCGGATTGGCATTCGACATTCGTTTTATCCGAATAATGCAGAGAAAATTTTTTATTGCCCAAAACCGCTGGAAGATAGCGGATTACCGAATCGTTTCCGTAAAGAAATTTTTCTCCGACAGAATATATTAAAGGGGCTTTGGCAAACGGCGCAATGTCTTTTACAGTAACGCCGTCAGGAAGTTTGTTTCTTATATTTGCTTGCGGCTTAACCTCAACGGGATATTCCTGTTTTCCTGTTACCCAAGAACCGTCGTTTGAGTTAAGAGAAACGGTATATTCGCCGGCTTCAAGCGGAAACTGCAAGCCGCAAAGTTCATAAAAAGCAATAGTGTCAAAACCTTCTTGAGCGGGCAACCTTGAGCCTTGTGTCAGTATGCGGGAAGCAAAGGCCGCCGTGCGGCTCATAAGATCATCGGATAGCAGATATTCGCTTATTTCAGACAGCGGGATTTTTTCGGGTTTGACCGCGATTGTCTGCCCGCTTGCGAAATGCTCTGCTTTCAAATACGGTGCGGTTGTTGCGTAATCCAAATTTTGCGCTTGAATAAAATCACGCAGACTTTGCTCTTCTTTATTTAAGAACTTTACGCCGCGTAAAGGCAGATTTGCAAATTTAGCGATAATATCAAACGAATTGATATGTTCTTTGTCGGTGGAAACAAAAACTCTGCGCGCAAAGCCAGCGGGCGTTTCGGATGAATGCACTGTAACAAGCGAATCAGGAAACGAATGCTTTTGGCTTACAGTTGAAACTTTTTTAAGAAACTCGTCAAAGCCTGGAAAATAGCCGCTTTCGGCGTTAATCAGCGTAAACATTTTTGCAAGATGTTCTGCCGTGTCGCCAAGTTGAACAGTCCAGTTTATGCCCAAATATTCGAATTTATCTTCTTCGTTAAAACTGATACATTCCCAATCAGCAGTTTTTTTGCAGGCAGAAAGCACATCATCGTATTGTTTTTGCCAATGCGTTGTGATTTCGCCGCCGTGCCACCGCACAAAAATAAATGCGGCAGCAATTCTTTGCTCAAATTCCAAAGAAAGCGTGAATTTTTTAACTGCAATTGAAGTATCGGCAAGTATAGGCAGCTTAGATATTTGTTCCCAAAAATCCTTGCCGTCAATTGAAATTTCGTCTGACAATGCTGAAAAACTTGTTAGCTTCGGGCAAATATATGTAAAATCGATAATTATTTCTGCATTGCTTTTTAACTTGAGCGTATCATTTGCTTCTGCAAGTTTTGCGGCAGAAACACCGTATTTATTTGCAATACTGTTTAAGTCGTCAAGCGGCGCCGCATAGCCGTTGAACATTCCGCGCAGTTCGCCGTATATTTGGCGGGCAAGCGCACGGAAATAGTCAAGGAATATGACTTTTGCAATCGGCGTTCCGGCATTTCCCAACAGAGTGTTGTTATCTTTGTCAATATCAGCAAAATACGCATTGATTTTAGCGATATACTCGTCTGTAACAGGATTAAACTCAGCGTAGTCGCGAATTTCCTGCCCGTCTTCTTCGTAATCGGGGGTGATTGACAGTGTAACAAATGGCGGCAAAGGGATAATATACCCGTCAAGGTCAAGGTCGTTTGCCGGCTGTGCGGGAGTTGGCGAAATCTCAAAATTTGCATTGTTAGCGATAAAAGAAAAAAGTGTATCAAGGTTTATAATATCATTTACGTAGTCCGAGTCAAGAAAACTTGCGCTGTCTCTATCCAAAGATTCCCGTAAACCGAACAAGCATAACTGCAGCATCATTTTATACAAAGGCGAAAAGTCACTTATCATAGGTACGAAAGCAGTTTTGCCGTTCATGGTTAAAGACGGAGCTATAAACCAATTGACGACAGTTTTTTGTTCAAATTTTAATGAACGAATATCAAGATAAATAATATCCGCCCGGCTCCGTGCCTTGTCTCCTATCTCGAAATGCGCATTATAACTGAAATTGTAAGTGAAATGAATTCTTATAAACAAGATTTTCACGCTTCCGTTTAATTTCAGATTTAAATCGAGGTCGATTATTACAGGCATATCGGTTTCAAAAACTGCCTGCGCAAACGCGTTAATTTCAACACTTGCGGATAATACAATAATTTTCAAATCAACTTTTACATACAGTCGCCCGATAATACCCAGGGTTGCGGATAATCTGTAATACATGCCGCTTGGAGAAAATTCTCCCTCTTCTATCCACAAGGCAAGCGTCCCCTCAAATATTCCTGCCGCTGCAAGTTCCAAGCCGCCTTTTACAATTCCAAAGTCAAAACTGCGCCCGATACCGAATGTAACGCCTATTCCCGCTTTAATAACAGGCGCAAACCTGCCGCCGCTCCAATCTGGCAAAGCAGGAACCGCCGCCCCGCTCAATATGCCGAAATACAGCCCCGCTCTGCCCGTAAATATACCAATCTGAAATACGAAACTGCGCGAAAAATCACGGTTATGCGGAAAGCCAAGATCTATGTAAAATCCGCCGTCGGTATAAATTTCTACGGTTATAAGTCCAAGAGTGACCGAAGCCGCACCGAGTTGAAAAGTGCGGTATTTTGCAGGCACAATAAGCGCCGCGTGAAACATGCCGAGGTTATCGGACAAACGTTTATAGAACATCTCAAGCGCAAGCCCGCTTAACTGCTTCAAGGGACCGCTGTTTTCGCTGACGGTAATGTAGAATCCGTATATATGCGGATCAACAAAAGCGACTTTGGCATCGAAAACATCGTTTATGGTAAAATGCGCCGCAAAAGCGAAATTGACAGCGGGATTATATTTATCAACTTTGCCTTTCATCCGCTCCAGGGCATCGGTGATTGTGTCTGCGGCGAGTATGCTTTTAGCGTTGTCGTTGTTATCGAAATGTACGAGCAGCCCCATATATTTCAGCTTAAAACTAACAGCACCCTGCCCGCCGAAATCGGGAGGCGAGCCGCACAGCAAACTCCAAGACGGAGAATCGTTGTTAGAAAGCAACGAATCGACTTTAAGAGTCATTTGCACATCAGAAGGATTTTTGGAATCTGCCGGGATATATTTCACACCGACAGAATTAAGTTTGATAACAACAAGGTTCAGATTGAGCGCGTATGTCAGCTCAAGAGTGCCGTCGCTGATTCCGTAGGTCAGAGTGAATTTTGATAAGTCAATCTTATACAGCACGTCAAGCGGCGCAGGCAGCGTGCTCGTGTGATTTGGGTCTGCAACTTTCACAAAGAAATCAACAATATCGCCCAGCGAGATATTGACAAGATTCATCGTCAGATATTTTAGCTTTTCCCTTGTATATAAAGCAGCGCGAATACCTTTTTCTCGAAACAGAAAAACGAATATGAAACTCGGATTTTCTGTGCCGATTCCGTCCATTTGGGCAGTCACCAAAAAATTGCTTACAGCCAATTCGGCAAGCAGTGAAGCGGCTATTTCACCGCGCTCGTCAGTTTCAAGCGCAAGCGCGGCAGCGGCTTTTAATGTAAAACCCTCCGGAAACAATTCGCTCAAATCCGCTCTTATTGCGGCGCGAAGCGAGAATGGATTATACCTGTCGTCTTTTTTGTAGCGATAACGCACCCAAAGCGCAGTCAGCGCGATATTTTCAAAAACAGCAGGAACATTATTAAGACCGATTATGCCGTCCAAAACAGCCGCTATTGAAACTGTGCCGCTTGACAATCCGCCTTCGAACAGCCATGCGCCGTTATTATATGAAGCGTGAAGGCTAAAAGCAAATTTGTCATATTTTTGCGGTTGAAAGGCTAAAGTTCCACCAAAATAAAAACTGTTGCCGCTCTGCGTAAACCGCGCTCCAACATTAAGTTCGGTCAGTGTAACTTCAGTTTTTGCAAGACTGATTGTAACCGCGTCATACACAGCCGCATCAAAAGAAAGGGTGCGCGAAGTATAACCCGCAATTACGTAAATCTCGGCAAGCGTTACAGCCGGCAAGGTGCTTGCGACAGTATCACCCATGATTGTTTTTGCGTCGTTTTTGCCCTCACGGGTAAATCTTATTGTCCCTTCAAATTCCAAATCAGGCAAAGCCGCATTAGCAATAAGCGTAATCTTTGTTTTATTCGGTAAATCCAGCGATACATTAGCTCCTATATCGCCTGTAATCAGATAACTTTCAGCGTCTTTTGCCGTTAGCTGCCTGCCGAGTTGCAATTTTTCGCCATAGCCCCATTGTATAATAAACCGCAAGTCCAAGGAATTAAGCGTTAGACTGTTTATTGGCAATTGTAAAGGTCTTTTTGTAGAAATGTACGCCGATAGCGCAGTCAATGAGGGGAAGATGCTGTCTTCCTGCTTGCGTAGTGTAACAGATAAGTTTCGCAGCCCGAAGTTGTCAAGAAATCCCGCCTGCGGAATCATAAGATGACCGCTCGGAACGCTGCCGAATGCCGCAGCAAGAAAGTTTATCATATCCGCAGGAGAAAGCCCCGCTCCAAAGTCCGCACCAAGGCACAGATATTCACCGCCGCGAAACATCGGCGAAGTGATATTTACTTCATCGGATAAGCCCTCTGCCTTAAATTTAAGCCCCGCAAAAACTCTGCTGACAAAGGCTTGGCGCATAGTAAAATCCGCAACCGGATCATCGCTGCCGCTTGCTCCGTTTTGCAAGCCGATAAAAGTGGAAATAGTATCGGAAGACGGCAAAAGCTCAGAAAACTCCGTTGCCAAATCCAACACCGCACTGAATTTCACATCGCCGAATGCCGCGTTAGGCGACATTCCGCCGGATAAAATCCCGCTTGCTCCGGCTGCGTTCAAGAGCATACAAAATGGCTCGTTTGTCCAATAGGTATTGCGCGGAATCGCAGCTTTGCAGGAAAAATTCAGCGGCAGTTCGGAGTAGTTATCATCGGAATAGTCGATTGTTAACGTATCGGATATTTCTATGTCGTTTAGTATATTTTCATAAGCTGCCACGCCGTCTTTTGGGTGAAAAGTCGGGTAGATTTCGCCAAAAACTTCGCCTATTTTGCCTTTTACGGCGGAGTTTGCGTTAAAAGTGACTGTGAAAGTGCGTTCTTTATCCGGCGGGGCATTTGTTATCCGCATTGCGATTGCGTATTCGCCGACGGGTAAGCCGAAGGTTACATTGCCGCGAATATCGATTTGCTCGTTTGAGAGTGTGAGCGAGTGGTTTTTTATTGTTAGTTCTGATGCGTTTAGTGCAAACAGTAGCCAGCGGAAGGCGTTTGCTGTGTCGTCGCTGATGGTCAGCGTAAGCGGCGTGAGGGCTTGCAGCTTTGCGTGGAGTTGCGCAAGGGTTATTGCCATAGGGTGTGGCCTTGGTGGTCAAAGGTGAAGGAGGTGGGGGCCATAGGGGTAACGATGTTTATATTGAAATTACCGTTCCAGTGTAATAAAAGTTCGTTTGTATTTATATCGTTGGGAAGGTAAGCATAACCGAATGTATCAGATATGACGGATTCGAATGGTTTAAACAAAAAAGAACAATTTCCATGCGGTAATCGTGTTGTAAATATCATTCTGTCTGTTTCTATGCCAATGCTATCGCCAAGACATACAGTATGCTTTACTGTTTTCATTCCTAATATCCATTCCAATGCTTTTTTTACATAGAGTCCATTCGGAAGACCGTGCTTTCCGTTTGCACTAATTATATGATACCAATGCTCTAATTCTTCAAAAAACAGATCGCAAACCTCTTTACCTTTGTTAGTCTTTCCAGCAACGGTGTTCATTGAGCCGTGATGAGGTGCAACAAGTAAAGTAGTTTTTCCAATTAGTTTATGAAGAATAAACATTCCATGCGCGGTTAAATCTCCCGGAAATACAGATACAAAATTAGGAAAACGAAACACTAATACCAAAGAGTAGAGATTTTCATTTTTAATATCCTGTGACTCATCTAATTCGCTGTGTGCAAGTGGCGGTACCGATAATATATCAAAACGCATTCCTATTGGCAGTTCCGACGAATCAATATGCGATAGTAGTTTGGAGACATCTACTGTATAATATAAAATATAATCTAAAATTTTTAATTTTTTTATGATCGCAATACATCGTTCCTGATATCTTGACATTGGCCAATATAATTTGCCAATAATAGCAGTTCTATGTAAAATCTTAAATAGTAAATTATAGTGATCATCATGAGGATGCGATAAAACAAATACATCTATAAAATGTGTAAAATCCTTGCTTATTTCAAGTTGATTTAATTTTTTTTCGCATTTTGCACGCACTTCCATCAATTCGGACAACTCCACTAAAGTGGTCCCCAAAGTGTCTCCCCCAAAATCATTCACAAGCAGATATGACAAATATTCTTCACCATCTATTGTGCAATACCCACACACAACATTAGCCGCCCCATGCCCAACCGCCATCACCCTCACCTCAACCCTATGAACCGGCAAATAAGCCATCACCCCTCCTCCCCATAAACCGCCTTCCAAGCAATCCCATCTTCCCCACCCCGAACAAGCAAGCCCACCCCCCCGCTCGGCGGAATCGTAAACTTCAGCAACTTCAACGCAATACTCGTAAAACCAAGATTATACGCCGCAACTTGCCCGTCCATATCAACTTCAGGCGCAAGCGTAATTGCCTTCGCGGTAAAATTCAACACGCCCGACATAGCCAAGCCAGAACCCAACACACCGCCGGGAGGAATTACCCCAGCGTAAAAACTCTCGCCCCGCCAGCAAAATACGATATTCAATGAAAAATCTATATTGCCGGACAATTTGCCGAGATTGCCAATCATCAAGGGATAGCTAATTCTCCACCACGGCGCGCTAAATTCCGACAAATTGGAATTTGTAATCGGCGTGCCGAGACTAACAATCTTCAGTTCGGCAGGCGTTTTTGTTTCGCGGCTAAGCGTGCTTGCAGCAGCAGGGAATACATTCGGGAAAGAAGCGGCACGTGAATCCGACTGCCGCAGGGCAATGTGCGCGTAATCAATAAGGTAAACCTGCGCGTCTGTAGTTTTGCGGATTTGCAGATTGGAAAATTTCAGCGGTGTATCGCCCCCGTAACCAAACAAATCCGGCGTATCTTGCAAAAGGCGAAAGCCCAAACTGCCGCTAAGAAAAAATACGCTGTGCGAAAGCCTTACATTGTCGATTACTACACTGTCTAAAAGCGAGGCAGCAAGCGTGTATTCGCCCTCGCAACGAAGAGCGTACTCAAAAGTTGAAACGCCGGAGCGTTCGCGGAGTTCTCCGTCTATAATCAAAGCATTGCCGCCGCCGCTTTTTTCGGAAAGTTTTGATGCGCAATCAAACAATTTATTAACCAGCAATTCCGATGTTGTTTTAAGCGAAACTGTTAAACTGCGCTGAATTACAGAGAGTATTGCCACAGTTGCAAAATCGTAGTCTGCGGGTGGGTTATCGTAATCGTAAGTGATTTGCGCATCTTCATCGGAATAATCAACAACAACGTTTATAAGCGATGGCTGTAAACTCAAACCGCTGTTGCTATTTTCGCAGGAAGTGATGTTTCCGGCACGAACAATGATATGATGCGCCGTAACCGTGCCGCGTACGGCATTGATGAATTCCGCCGCATCTCCGCCGCCTGCGTATTTTGCTTTGCAGTTCAAAATAAGCATGCCTGTAAAACTCGGATTGTTTATAAGTTCTGTAAACTCTTTGTAATGCGGTGCAATTGAACCGTCCGCGTTTTGTGTCCGCTTTATGCTGTCTTGGAAAACTTCGTCTTTGGAAAGCCACTGCAAAATACTCATATCGTCGGAATATTTTAGTATGATTCGGGTGTTTTTTTGCCAATCGGTTTCTGAAAAATTAAAAACCCAATCCGCAAGGGTGAATTGACTGTGTTTAAGTTTATTGGGGTAAGCTGAAAATATAAATTTCGGCTGTGCAGACTGCAATTCAAAGCGAAGAGCATCTGTTATTTCAAGTTCGATTTGATCTTTGCTGTCCACGGCAAAAACAACTTTTTCAAGCGAGCCGCCTACAACAGTTGCAAGCAGTCCGTTTTTGGTAACGGCATAAATTGTTTCGTTGCTTGATCCAAGCAAATTTTCACGGGTAAATACATCGTAGCGCGCAGCCGAAAGCAAACGCTCCAGTTCAGTGTCCGTAACGGGAAACATCGGAGCGGCAGTGTTTGGCAAAACGGTCAGTTTCAGCGGCAAATACTGAAACACGCCGCTTGAAATATCGCTTGGGGTAAAAAACGGTGATTCCGCCGATTGACAGCAGTAATCGCCGCCTTGGGGAAATGACAGGTATGCGCAGGTCGTATGGTTTTTATAACCGTCTGCAATATAGGCGTTGTTTCCGGGAGTGAATGAAACAGTCAGCGGTTCTCCCGCAGGAGAAATATACTCCGTGCCTGTGTCGCCGCACAACAGATTCACGTCCTTTTCTACAATGAACGAACCGCTCAATCCAAGGTAATACTCACTTTTTACACCGCCTTTGTGGCGGTAAACAGCACAACGTTCCAAAACTAAACAGGCTCCAGCTTTAGGCGTAACAGTAAGCGGATTACCGTATATGTCGGTAAAGTCCGAAGTAAATTCTTGTTTGGTACCAGAAAAAGTAAAGTTTGTATTCTGCGGATTCTTCGGGTCAAAGCGTACCGTAAATGTTACGGAAGAGTCCTGACTTATTGCCGGAGTTACTATCGGGCTGTAAAACGAATTTACAAAACCGTTCAGATAAGTTTCATCATCATTAAGCGGATTCGGCGTTGTATAGCGCATACCCGCGCCAATACTTTCAAGATTCGGTACGGTAAAATTAAACGATATTATTCCGTCTGCGCTTATGTTTGCCCTGTTAAACGAAAACGTATTGTTACGGTATGTCAAGTATCCGTCTGCATTATTTTCACCGTACACAACCAGCATATACGGTGCAAATGTATATGTATATTTCATGTATTGTTACTCGACCGCATCACCGTTAATCAACGGCATTGCGGCAATTTCCGAAAGAGGCGCGTTTACACACACCGGCTCTCCTGCAAAGTTGCGCCGCTTTAATTTTGCTTTGTCAAGATTTGATATTCCGTATCTTGCGGCAAATGCACCAAGCGTAGTTCCCGCTGGAATAACAAGCGGATTGCCGCCGAAAAACACTGTAACGCATATTGTTAATGCGGCACGACCGCGAAAGGATAAATTCGGTACAGTCGCGCGGCTTAAATCACTTACAGCGTTTAATGCAGGAATATCGTCTCCAAAAAACACGGACATTCCGGTTGCCGCACCCAAGCCGTCATCCATTGAATCGCTTGGGAAAAAACCGCCGCTGTTTACTAGGCGCGCATAAGGTTTTTGAAGATTTTCTAAAGCAAGGTCTAACGCACCGCCGTATGTTTCTTCTCTGGCGGTGGACAGTTCGGTATTCATATACGACCACGAGCCGACAAGCAAGGATAAATTTGCATCGAAATCCAAGCGTTTTGCTGCCGTATTATACTCAACATGATAGTCAAGCTGTGAGTTTTGATAATATCCCTGCAAGGCTTGCGCTTTCGGGTCTGTCTGCCTGCGGAATCCCGATGTTTGAACTCGGAATACACTGCCAGGCAAAATGTCTTCATAACGGTATTTTTCAACAGTTTTGCCGCCAACGGTTTCTGTAACTGCCCCTATGCCGTGCAGGATATAATTTGCGTCCGTATCGGAGAAAAGAGCAGTGCGGCAGATAAAACTGCGTAACGCATAATACGCTTGCGGCTCAATTGCCTTTTCAACCTTTGCAAGATCAAACAATCCTGATAAAAATTGTTTAAAAGCAGCAGCGGCAAGCAGTTTTTCCTTGTCAATTGTAAGCAGAAGCTTAGTTCCGCTTTTTTCAAGAGTTAATCCGTCAACAGCGATAGATTTGCCTTCAAGAAAATCAACATATAGCGGCAGGCTGTAAGTCAATGTATTCTTGCTTTCAGCTAAATCCGCTTGGCTTTCGGCATATAACAGCATGGTTTTGGATTTTGTTCCCGATGTAATTCTTACGGGATAATAGCCTTTTTGCCAAACATTAGGGTTAGCAAGTGAAAAACGATTGGCTTTTGCAATATTGTAGTTAGCGAACAGCGGTACGCCGTTTGCCGCCTCTGCTTTGGATTTTGCAAACAAATACGCCGTGTATCCTTCCAAGGTATTGTATGCGCTGATATCGTAGCTCGAAACAGTATTGGGCTTCGGGGCTGATAGATTAGCGAGGTCGGGTTCTTCGCCGTTTAGAGCCAAGCCAAGATAAACGGTATATTTATCGGCAATACTCTCGGGTAAAGAGCAATCTACTGTCAGCGTAGTGCCAGAAAATTCCGCCTTGTTGAACACAGGAACAGTTAAGTGCGCATCAATCGGTGCACAAAACGGACCTAAAGATGTATCATCTTTGCTTTTTATGCAAGCTGCAACTTTCAATCTGAAATGAGCGCTACCGTATATTTCAGATGTCAAGGGGAGTGTATAACCCTTAATTCCAAACGGAATAGGCATCGCAGTGTTCCAATCGCCGCTCACATTAAGTTCTCCATGCGCATACAGCGATTGCTCCCATTTAATCGTTAGGGTATCGTTTCGGAATACAAGGTGCGGCGAACTGTATTCAAGGGTAGTAACAATAGCGGTTTTGAATTTGCCTGAAGGAAAACTATTATCGCCGCTTACAGCAATGTTATATCGTTCACCCGAAGTTATACCATTTACTTCGGACAAAGTGTGCGTGGTTGCGTTTCCTTTATATTCGACAGTTATAAGCTCTCCTACCGCTTCATTTAACGCATTGGTAAGCTTAACATAAAAGTTGCCAGAATACGCACCGGGACTGCTGAAAGTAAAATCCGGTATGAAAAAAATATTGAATTTTCCGTTTTCCGCACATTCAACACGAACTCCTGTAACCGAGTTTACATTTATTATTGAAACTGCCATTTTCCTCACCTTCCTCTTATTATGCTGTTCTGTGTTCGGTTTGTGCCGACAAATATGCCTTCGGCGACAAAAGGAAGGTTGTCTTCCGTATCAATGTTATAAACAGAAAACTGCCTACCTTCTATTTTTTCAACTGCCGTTACCAGCGTAACAGTTTCTCTACTATAACCTTCAAGAGCACAAACTTCGCTGCCTACAATCAATGAATCGGCTTTAACATAACCGTTCGGTGTCAAGACAGGATGAGAAGGCGTCATCATAATGGATTTGCCACCGAATGAGATTTTCAGCAACATGTTTTCGTGTCCTTTCCAAACATTACAGACGCGGACCTTTTTTTCCCCGGAACTCAAAATCATTGCGCCTATTTTGATGGATTTAATCGGTAGTAAAAAACCTCTATCGCATAACACAATAGTATTTTCTCCAAGACAGCCATACATAAGTTTGAGCGGAAGCACCTCTCCGTTGTTGAACACCGTAAGATAATCCGAACCTGCGCTTTTAGAGAACGAAGCATCCTTACGTGATGTGATTATCACTTCGTAAAACTTGTAATGCGGATTATTAGTATTATTTGAAATGTCAAATTTCAGCACAAACTTCATCTCATAATGAAACTTGGTCTGTTCCCATTCTGCTTTGCGGTTATAGATTACCGCTTCGCCTCTGTTTTTCCATGCGCCTTCCATGGATTTTCTGTCGCGTGGCATTGTGTAGCTTATCTGACTGCCTATGCCTTGCACATCAATAATTTTACCGCCTTCACCCGAATCGGTGCTGAAAGCTGCTTGAACCATTGCTCCGCCTGCGTTTGCGACATCGTAGAGATAACAATATGCGGATACACACTCAACAAAACTGCCGCCGTCTTTGCATTGGAGTATTGCTTTACCTGGCAAACCTAAGTACGGATTATTGTATTTTGTTCTGCCGTATCCGCAAAGATAATCGATGTCAGATGTATCTTGGGGTGTTCGCAGCAGAGCAATTAAGATGTGCTCAGAATCCGTTTTGAAATTTCCCCCGCCTTGAACGCCTTCGCCTTGAACACCTTCGGGATTTCCGTAGTAGCGCTCCTCTTCAAGCGGCGCGCTTGAGCTGCGTTTTGTCGGATGGATAAGCGTTATGTCGAACTTATCGTCATTGACGGCGGCTTGCACTGTTTGCGTAACAATTTGTGGCGAATCCTGAGAAATATATTCAGCTGTTAAAGACAGATAGATTTTGTCTTTCGCTGTCGGTTTAGAAAATTTAAATTCGCCGCTGTGTACCAAGCCTCTGATGTTCTGATAAGCCTGCTTAAACTCGCAGCCAAGCGGATTTCCGTTTTCGTCTGTGAAAATACCGCTGACAGCCACATTTTCGGACTCGCTTGTTAATGACAAACGAATCTCATATTTGCCTTCAAGTACGGCTTGGCTGCCTGAACCGGAAACTTCGTAAAACGTACATTCTAAGTGGTCGTAAGCCGCCACCTCCTGCGGACGCGTTGTTTCTCCGAGCAGTTCTACGACACGAGAATTAGCTGCCATTCGTAACGGTCTGCTGTAACCTAACTTGATTTTTTCCATAACGACTCCTTTAGATTAAAGCAACCTCACCAGCATCAGCATTCCCAACACAACGCCAAGAACCAAGATAGAAGCATAAGCGGCAAAAAAGCCATTTTGCACCAAGCGCACTCCCCTACCCAGCCACTGCAAAACGCCAGCTATAAAATCGCCAAAAGCATCTATAACATATTTATCAATAATTTTTAAGAAACCAGCAACGCCCTTAATTAAAAAACCACGGGTAAATGCATAATACATTTCATCAAAATAAAATTTATTATAAACGGTTTTATATAAACGCGAGCGAATATCCGTTTCCAAAACCGCCTCCACATTCACTCCTTTGCGAGCATAAAAAAGCCAAGCAGCAACAACGCCCAAAACTCCCATCAAAGCCGCAACAGCAGGCACCATTTCACCAAATCCCATTGCCTGTTGGGGCAGCTCCACGTGGCTGCTCAATACAGGAGCCTGCACAAAACTCATAAAGAAGTCTCGCGAAACAAAACCTATAACCGCCGCAGGAACCGCCAAAACCACAATAGGAACTGTCATCCAAGGATTTTCTTGAATGCGAGCAACATCGCTTCTCGCACTGCCATGGAAGGTTAAAAAGAACATGCGGAACATATAAAAAGCCGTTAAACCACCAGTTAAAAGCCCCGCAAAGAATACTGTGTAATTACCCGCCGCCAAAGCGGCAAGCAGAATTTCATCTTTGCTCCAAAAGCCTGAGAAAGGCGGAATACCTGCTATTGCTAGGCAAGCGATTAAACATGAGAAATAAGCGAAAGGCATTTTTTTGCGAAGCCCGCCCATTGAATCCAGGTTATTGCTATGCACAGCGTGAATAACCGCGCCCGCTACCAAGAACAGCATGCATTTGAAAAATGCGTGCGTGAAAACATGGAACATTGAAGCGGTGTAGCCGCCAACGCCGAGAGCAAACATCATGTATCCGAGCTGGCTCAAGGTTGAGTATGCTAAAATACGCTTTATATCTTTTTGAGTACAGGCTATTATTGCTGCAAATATTGCCGTGAACGCGCCTATATATATAGCTACCTCAAGCACTGTTCCAATGCTTGCGAAAAATGGGAAAAGCCTTGCGGTTAAAAAAACGCCGGCAACCACCATGGTTGCGCTGTGGATTATGGAGCTAACAGGGGTAGGGCCTTCCATAGCGTTGGGCAGCCATATATGCAAAGGGAACATTGCGCTTTTGCCCCAGGCACCGATAAACACCAAAATAGATGCCACCGCCAGCCACTTGTGCGAAACAACCATATTCACAATGCCCAGCTTTTGCGGGTTATTCCACTCCAAAAAGTCAAAGGAATTCATCAAAAAACCTACAAGCAGAATACCAAGCAAAAAGAAGCTATCTGCAAAGCGGGTTAAAATAAAAGCTTGCTTTGAAGCAGCCACCGCCGAAGGCTTGTGA
>JAITFV010000023.1 GCA_031281115.1 Oscillospiraceae bacterium
CATTTTTATTCCTCCGTTTAACCATCTCGTCGACTTCACCGCTTGCTTACAAGACGCTCGGCGCGTCCCTAAGTTGGGTGCTGCAAAATTTATATGAATTCCCCTCCTTGGAGGGGTGCCCTGTAAGGGCGGGGTGGTTAAATTATATTATTAGCAAAATTTTACTGTATAATACATTCATTAAACAGCATCTGCAACGGAACGCATAAATGCGTTCCCTACGTTGTTAAATCTTCGTAATATCCACCATCTCCACATCGTCAATCGTCATTCCCGACTCAAGGCAGTCGGCTAAGGCGTTCGCGGTATCGATTGAAGTAAGACACGCCACGCCGCGCTCTACGGATTTACGGCGGATTTTCACGCTGTCGAGCGCGGGGTTGCGTCCCGCTTCCGAAGTGGAAACAACGTAGTCGATTTTTCCGCTTTCGAGAAGAGAGATTATATTCGGCGGCTTGCCTTCATTTATGCGGTAAACGAAATTCGCGGGAATCATGTTGCGATTCAGCAGCGAGGCTGTTCCGCTTGTGGCATAAATATCGAAGCCGAGCTTCTCGAATCTGCCCGCAAGCTCGATGATTTCAGGCTTATCGGAATTACGCACCGAGAACAGCACACCTCTCGGAGAGTCACCATTCGGTTTATTAAGCTTAAATCCCGCTGCGAGCAAGCCTTTAAATAACGCTTCCTTAAAGGTTTTTGCGATTCCGAGTGTTTCGCCTGTGGACTTCATTTCGGGACCTAATTGCGTGTCAACATCGTGCAGTTTCTCAAAACTGAACACAGGGACTTTTACAGCGATATACTCGCCCTCAGGGAATAAGCCTGTCGGCAAACCCTGCTGTTTTAACGTCTGCCCGAGCATGATTTTTGTCGCGATGTCAACCATCTGTACGCCTGTGACCTTACTGATATAAGGCACGGTGCGGGAAGAGCGCGGATTTACTTCAATTACATAAACCTGAAGATTATGAACAACGTATTGAATATTCACAAGCCCTATTACTTTAAGTTCTTTCGCGAGCTTTTCGGTATATGAAATTATAACTTTTTTAACGCGCTCTGTGAGTGTCTGCGCGGGATACACGGATATGCTGTCGCCCGAGTGAACACCTGCGCGCTCAATATGCTCCATTATTCCCGGAATGAGGAAATCCTCGCCGTCGCAGATTGCATCGACTTCAACTTCAATGCCTGTTAAATATTTATCAATCAGCACGGGATTGTCAAGTTTCGTTGCGGTTATAATTTCCATGTACTCGCTTATATCGCTGTCGCAGTGCGCGATTATCATGTTTTGTCCACCTAAAACATAGGAGGGTCGCAAAAGCACAGGGTAGCCTAAAGTTTTCGCTGCTTCAAGAGCTTCCGCGGTCGTGAAAACCGTCATGCCTTCAGGGCGCGGAATTTCGCACTTTTCAAGCAGCGCATCGAAACGCTCGCGGTCTTCTGCCGCATCAATGCTGTCAGCGGGAGTACCCAAAATATTAGCGCCGATTTCCTGCATATGTTTGGTGAGCTTAATCGCCGTCTGCCCGCCGAACTGAACGACTACGCCCCATGGTTTTTCGGTGTTTATGAGATTGTCTATATCTTCGGGGGTCAGCGGGTCAAAGTAGAGCCTATCGCCGGTATCAAAGTCAGTGGAAACGGTTTCAGGATTGTTATTTACGATAATCGCCTCGTAACCCATTTCCCTTAACGCCCAAACGCAGTGGACAGAGCAGTAGTCGAACTCAATCCCCTGCCCTATTCTGATGGGTCCCGAACCGAAGACTATTACTTTTTTCTTTTCAGGCGAGCGCATGAACTCAAACGCTTCATTCTCCTCGTCAACGCCGCCGTTTACACCGTAGAAATAAGGCGTCAGAGCCTCGAATTCGCCCGCGCATGTGTCTACTAATTTATAAACGCAGTGCTTTTTGGTTATATTTTTGTCAATTAATTTCTGCCCCGAAATACGCTCGATTGTCCTGTCTAAGTAGCCGTATTTTTTAGCAAGCAGATATTTCTCTTCTGTTAAGCCTTTTGCTAAGTCCTGCTCTATATTATAAAGGTTGCGCAATTTTTCTATAAACCATTTGTTAAAATAAGTAATACGGCAGATTTCCTCGGTGCTTACACCGCGTTTAATCGCCTCAAATATACAGAAAATGCGGTCGCAGTCGATATCGCTGAGTTTAGCTATAACTTCCTCGTCTGTGAGCTTTTCAAAAACAGGTTTAGTCATTGTATCCAAGCCAAGCTCAACACCGCGTACAGCCTTCATCATCGCTTCCTCAAAGCTGACGCCGATTGACATAACCTCGCCTGTAGCTTTCATCTGCGTGCCGAGTGCTTTTTTAGCATAGACGAATTTATCAAACGCAAAACGCGGGAATTTAATAACCACGTAGTCTAATGCAGGCTCGAAGCAGGCGTAAGTCTTGCCTGTAATCGCGTTCGGGATTTCATCAAGTGAGTATCCGATTGCGATTCTTGTTGCTACTTTTGCAATCGGGTAGCCTGTCGCTTTTGAGGCTAATGCCGACGAGCGGCTCACGCGCGGATTTACCTCAATTACGGCATACTCGAAACTGTCTGGGCTTAGCGCAAGCTGCACATTACAACCACCCTCGATTCCGAGCGATGCAACTATGTTCAGCGCCGCCGTTCGCATCATTTGGAAGTCTTTTTCCGAAAGCGTAAGGCAAGGCGCAACGACTATACTGTCGCCTGTGTGAACGCCGACAGGGTCTACGTTTTCCATTGAACAGACAGTTATTACGTTGCCTT
>JAITFV010000142.1 GCA_031281115.1 Oscillospiraceae bacterium
TTCATAGCAACGGATTGCAATAATTGTTTTCAACAATTGAAACGGCGTGTCAAAATAAAATCGCCTAAAGCGCAGCCCATAGGCGCGGAAGGCGATTTTTTAGTATGAAATTTAAAAACGAGCCTATCCCAATAATTGTGTAAACCTTCTAAATGGTGTATAATGAAAACAACCATTTAGGAGGATACTTATGCCAAAGTACAAATTAAGTCCGGAAGAACGGGAAGCAGAAAGACAACGCAAGGAGCAAATCCGAGGATTGCTCACAGGTCTTGAAATCAAGGATTTTAGCGATATTCAGAGTCTTTTTAAGGAAATGGTGGGTGAAGTGCTTGAAAACGGCTTGGAGGGCGAGCTTGACGATGAGCTTGGCTACTCAAAGTACGATTACCGCAACAAGGAAACCGCCAACAGCCGCAACGGGCACTCAAAGAAAACGCTCAAAACCAGTTACGGAGAGGTCGGAATCAAAGTACCGAGGGACAGGAGCGGCGAGTTTGAGCCGCAGCTTGTCAAGAAGCAGCAGACAACGCTTAGTGGTGACATCGAGGAAAAGATTATCTCAATGTATGCCAAAAGTTGTAGCAATTATTCCAAAGGAAAAAATACAGAAGCAATAAGAATTGTTCCTATTATACGAAGTGCAATGACTGTCTCTCTATAATTAAATGCAATCACATAAAATGATAAGTCGTTTTCCAACTCTTCTTCATTTTTAGCTTTTTTGCTTGTGTGAAACAAAATTTTAAAACGTGATTTTATTTTTTTACATCTTTTTTCTTTAACATAAAGCATACTCCATGTAATAAATATTACATAAGACGGTTATCGACGTCTTATAAAAATCTATTTTACCGAAAGGTTGTTTTCATTATACACCATTTAGGAGGTTTACACAATTTTTAGGATAGGCTCTGTAAGTCTTTGTCTGTTAATGGTAAGGTTTCCCTAATAACTTTCCTTCCCTGTTCTCAAGCATAATTATATTAGAAAAGAATTTAAAACTTTCTTCTTCGTGGTCGGCAACAATTATCGTTTTTCCTTTTTGGGTTAATTTATCTAAATATTGAATTACATAATAAATCTCTGTGACACCTAACCCTCTGAAAGGTTCATCAATTCCATAAATAAGAGAAGTTGTGGTTGTCGCCTTTAACATTTTAATTCTAATGTTCTCGCCGCCAGACAGTGTTGCAGTAGGTTGCCCGATTGTTAAATGCCCAAGCAAGAGAGCCGAAGCTTCGCTTAAAATATCGGCAAGTTTTTTGTCGATTTCAGAATAAAATATTATCGCTTCGTCAATTGTCATTTTCCATATGTCAAATATGCTTTTACCATTAAGGCAAAATTTCTTTAGATTTTCATTGAAACCAGTCCCTTCGCATTCATGGCATTCTATTTTAGCTAAATTATAATCATTACCATATTCAATAAATCCCGCCCCCCTACATAAAGGACAAGCTCCTTCGTTCCCAGTTAAATTAGAAAAGAATTTTTTATCTTTTTTAAATTTTTTGGCATACCCGTCCGCAATTTTATTAAATACATCAAGTAGCGTGGCTACATAAGAATCCTTATTTCCAAGCAGTGGTTTTTGATTGATATATGTGTAGTGTTCAAAAAATTGCGGAAAATACTCACGGAGCACTGTTGTTTTTCCAACACCAGACTTTCCCAATATTAAATTTTTACAATTTTCTGCAATACTAATCGAAACACCATTGTAAGAATAAACGTCATTATCCAATAAAATCGAGAATGTTTTATAAATTTTATTTTTTGTATAATTATATTTAATTTTCTGCGAATCAAAATATTTTTGCGCATTAATTAAAAAGCCACCATTCTTGCCACTTTTTTCTCCCAAAGCTATAATAGTTTTTGCTTTCGATAAAAAAGATTTATGATGGTCAACAATCAAAAGCGTGTGTTTTTCAGACAAAGAAATGATATTATCATAAACAGATTCTCTATCGTCCCCTGATAACCCAGCTAACGGTTCGTCAAGAATGATTAACAAGTCCGACAGCTGTGTATTAAAAACTTGAACCAACCGCAAACGTTGCAATTCGCCGCCAGAAAGAGTTGGAATAGCCCTGTTGATAGATAAATGACCGAGATCTAACTCATTTGCCTTCTTAACAAATGATTTCAACCGAGAAATAACAAGCGATAAATCATTAACCTTATTTTCTTTCTCCACTGCTTCAATCCAACGATTCAAATCATAAAAAGGGGTAACCATCAGTTCTCCGATGGAAAGGGCATGAAGTCTACTCCTGTCGGAGGTGATGTGCAATGAATAAATTCGTAAGCAAATTAGCTCCAATTATCACGGAATACCTTGAATACCGCAAAACGCTTGGGTATCACTCGCTTAATCATGAGGTTTATTTAACCAAGTTTGATTTTTACTGCCACGAACATCACCCGGACTTGGAAACTTTAACGCGGGATTCGGTTTATGGTTGGCTCAACCACGAAATATCACAGGGGCGCAGAGGAATTTACGACAAAGCTGCTTCCGCAAGAAAATTAGCAAAGTATACGGGGAACGGAGCGTATATTTTACCGCATAAAGCAGTAAAAGAGCCGTCTCGATATGTTCCGTATATTCTATCCGATGATGAATTGTCGCGATTATTCCTCGCCGCCGATAATATTAAATCAGGAGAGTGTTACAAAAAATCCACTAATCTTAAATTGATATTCCCGACATTGCTGCGTTTGATATAGGATACTCGCCTTCAGTGAGATTTACTACCACTGCTTCCGTTACCCCCACACTGACGGTGAACACCACATCGTGGAATCCGGCGGCATCGGCGGCAAGCACGACCGTTTCGGTGACCTCAAATACCTCGTGGTCGGTGACGAGAAGCCAAACATGGCTGACCGTATCTCCGGCAAGCGGCTCTAATAACGGCAGTTTCAGTATTTCAGCTACAGCGAATATAGCTACATCTGCTAAACCGGAACTGTTACGGTATCGGGCGGTGGTATCACAAGGACGATTACGGTAACGCAAGCTGCTCAGGCGGCAACCCCCACGCTGACCGTAAACACCACATCGTGGAATCCGACAGCATCGGCGGCAAGCACGACCGTTTCGGTGACCTCGAATACTTCGTGGTCGGTGACAACAAGCCAAACATGGCTGACTGTATCTCCGGCAAGCGGATCGAACAACGGAAACTTCACTATATCGGCTACGGCTAATACAGCCGCATCCGCAAGAACTGGAACAGTTACAGTTTCAGGCGAAGGTATTACAAGAACAATCACAGTCACACAAGCGGGAGCGACAACGATAACGCCTGTGGGAATCACCTTATACCAACCCCAAATTAAAACATAGACAATATCCAAACCCTGGCAGTAATACTTTTAACAGTTTCATTAGAAGGAGAGCGAATAGTATCGCAAATGCGACTTACAACTTTATCAAGTGTCGCAAAGATTTCGTTTTTGAAACCACGCTTACGAATTTCTTTCCAAATTTGTTCTATGGGATTCATTTCAGGT
>JAITFV010000158.1 GCA_031281115.1 Oscillospiraceae bacterium
GAGCAAATTAACCTACAGTGAAGAAGTTATCAAAAGCGCGCAGGCGTCACTGGAGCGGCTTTATAACTGTGAGAATACAATCAAACGTGTACTCGAAACCAAAACCGGAGATAATATAAGCAACGGAGTTAATGCACTTATAGACACGCACAAAAACCGCTTCATTGAAGCTATGGACGATGATTTAAATACCGCCGATGCACTCGCGGTCGTCTTTGAACTCACACGGGAAATTAACAAAGCACTGCCGGATGAAGCAACAACTAAAGCCGATACAGCCGCACTTTATGCGCTTTTCAAAAAACTCACGGAAATTTTAGGGCTGCTGTACTGTGAAGGTGACGAGATTCCCGTTGAAATTACCAAACTCGCTGAAAAACGCGCAGAAGCGCGCAAAAACAAAGATTTCGCGCTCGCCGATGAAATCAGAGATGAAATCGCAGGCTTAGGATACACGATTGAGGAATCGCGTCAAGGGACCGTGATAAAGAAAACTTGACTTTAAATCAAATATAAAGTATAATTTAAGGAAATCAGAATAATGAAGTATATAATTTTATTTTTAATAATTGCTGTCGCGGCGGGCGGTTGCCTTCCTTTCGATGCGCCGCGTAATCCGGTTTGGGATTACGATTATTCCCGTATGCAGTTAGTACAGCTTGAGTCTCCGCACGAGGGTCAGCCGATTGTCACGATTTACACCGCTTACGGTGAAATCAAAGCTATGCTTTTCCCGGAATATGCGCCTAATACAGTCGCTAATTTTATCGCGAGAATTAACGAGGGATTTTATGAAAACAAGCCGGTTGTAGCCTTGATTAACGGCGAAATTATTTTTACCGGCGCGTATGACGAGGAAGGTCATCAGGGCGTGACCGATGACGGCAAACTAATAGAGAACGAACATTCGGTAAATTTATGGCCCTTTAAAGGTGCAATGCTCGCTTTCTCTGGCAGGCAAGGTTTCGGCGACAGCAGGTTTTGGTTAATCGGCGGCGTACCTCTAAGCGTTGAAAACGCCGAGGCAATGCGCAATACAGTGCGCCGCGATGAAACGAGATTGTTCCCGGATGAGTTAATAGAGGCTTTTGAAAATAACGAGAGCTTGCCGGGTGCTATGGGCATATACACAATTTTTGGACAGGTTTTTGAGGGATTCGATGTTTTGGATGAAATACTCTCGCTGCCGACCGCAGAAGATTCAAGCAAGCCGCTTGAGGAAATATTAATAGAGAGAATAGTGCTTTCGGAGTATTCGGAATACAGGTTCTGATTCTGATTTCAATTTATATCACTATATACAGAAGGGAACAGTAATTATGAAAAAATGTTTGCTGTGTTTTGTTATTGTTGCGGCGATGCTGCTTTCAGCCTGCAACAAAGGGCCTTCCAACGCTGCTTCAAAAGGGAACATCTCCGACCTCTCGGAACCCGGACCGGGTGATATTTACGCGGAAATAAAATTCCTTGATTATAATGAAAGGGTAGTTTTTAAGTTATTTCCCGAGCTTGCACCGGTTGCGGTTGAGGAATTTACCACACGTGCGGAGCGCGGGTTTTATAACGGCAGAAATATGCACCGCGTTATTGAGGACTTTATAATTCAAGGCGGTTCGGTTAATTTCGACGGTACTGAAGGGAATATTGAGCTCGGCGAATTATTTAATGTTGAGTCCTCGCCGCATGCGCGGAATTTCTACGGCGCGCTCGCTCTTGTATCTGACGAATTTATGTTTAACTACTGCCAGTTTTATATAGTTGTCAACAATTTTCCTGTTGACATAGATACAGAAATAGAAATAATTGAAGAGTTTTTGCAATACGCCGGAAGAGAGCTTACTGATGAGGCGAGAACGCGGTTTCAGGCAAATCTTGATATAATGCGAACTATTCCCGAAAATATAAAACAGCAGTACCTTACACGCGGTGGACTGCCGCACCTTGACGGAAGCGTGTCGGTATTCGGGCAGCTTGTATCGGGCGGTCATGTGCTTAACGATATTGCGGCTGTTCAAGTTGCTGGCGGGAACCCGATGGACGATGCCGACGGGATACTGTCAAGACCTGTTGAGGAAGTCATAATAGAATATATAAATATAATCAGAATACCGCCGCTCGAAGATGAAGAAGAGGAAGTCGTAGTAACTACACCTCGAAGAACTGAAGCGCCGCCGCCTCCGAACGACGGTTCAATAAACGTTGATTTGAATGAACCCCCGCCTGTTCCCGGCGAACAGACGGCATTTGAAGACGAAGACGAAGACGAAGACGCAGCGGAAAGCGAACCGGAAGAAGCAGAAGAATCTTACGAACCCGAAGAGCTTGAACCGGAATCTCAGCCGTATACGCCGGAAAATGATGAAGACGGTCATTAAGGATGAAATATTATTTCTATAAATGCAATGAAACCGAATTGGAAAAACAGCGTGCGTCAGCGCGCTGTCTTTTTAGAAAAATTGCAGGTGCTGATTATATTAAAGATGAGCGCGGAAAACCTTTTATCCCTGATTCTAATCAGCATATGAGTATCTCCCACTGTAGAGCAGGAATCGCTTTTATAATAGCGGCTGAACCCGTAGGTATTGACGTTGAGGAAATTTCCCGCATGGATATAAAAATCGCCCGCAGAATCTGTACTCAAAACGAGATTAAACTACTTGAAAATACAAAAAACAAGCAAGAGATGCTTTGCAGGTTTTGGGTTTTGAAAGAAGCGTATTCAAAACTGACAGGGAAGGGGTTTGCAGAAAAATTTAATACTATAGATACTGTCAAGAACAAAAATTTATATGCAATCAGAAGGGGAGAGGTTTATATCGGTATTGCTACTTCTTCTTCAAATTTCCGCCCAGCGGATTCTTCTCCATCGCTTCTTTAACCTGCTTATTTGCAACATGGGTATAAATCTGCGTTGTACCGAGGTTTTCATGCCCGAGAACTTCTTTCAGGACCCGCACATCCACGCCGTTTTGAAACATAAGTGTTGCGGCTGTGTGCCGCAGTTTGTGAGGCGAGAAGCCCATTCCGTCCAAGCCGGCTTTTTTTAATGCGTTTTCTACGATTCGCTCAACATGGCGGGGAGAAATCCGGGTCTTTTTCTGACTTAGGAATATCGCCTTTTCACCGGTAAGGCTTTTATTTTCGCTCACAAACTTAACTCTGTGTTCCTTGTATATTTCCAATGCCGCTACGCAAGCTGAATTGAGGTAAATCACGCGCTCTTTGCTTCCTTTTCCTGTTACACGCAGAGTATGAACAGGTTCTCCGGTATCAAAATCACGTTCCTGCTTATAATCGGTTGTATTAAGCCCTACAAGCTCGCTCAGCCTCATTCCGCA
>JAITFV010000166.1 GCA_031281115.1 Oscillospiraceae bacterium
CGGGAATGTCGTTATGCGATAAAATAAAGTTTTCGAGAGTTATTTCCGCACCTGCGGGTTTTTCCGCCGTAAAAGTGAAAATCGCGGAGGAATGAGGGTTTATGGTGCGCGTCCAAAACTCGTTTATGACAACGTTGCTGCCACCGTCGCTGCTGACGAGTTTCGCACTGCGGATTTCGGTGATTATGAAATTGCCGTTAAAGGACAGCTGCCAGCCGTCAAGAGCTGTGCGGTTCATATTGATGACTCTGACACTGGCTTCAAAGTCGGTGTCAGAGCTGCTGAGGATTTCGTATTCAAACTCAAAACCATTGAGAGAGGGTATGGATAAGTCTGCAACATCCGGTGCGGTGATTTCTGCGGGTTGTTCGGTTACAGGGGCGTCAAGTTCACCGTTCGAGTTATTCTCGATGCCGCAATTTGTGAGCATACCGAGAATGAAAATAATGCTCAAAAGCAGGGAAAGAGCCTTTTTTGCTGTTCTTCTATTGAAATTACGCATTTTTAATACCTCTCAAAATGTTTTAGAGTTTAATATTGATATCATTTATATTGGAGCGTGACCTAACTGGCTATAAGCGGCTTTATTTACTTTGAATATATTTCCATGCGTGTCTGCACATCTGCTCAACATTAAACCTCGGCTTCCAGCCGAGTATATTTTCCGCTTTCGCCGAGCTGCCGACGAGTACGGGCGGGTCACCCTCGCGCCTTTCAACATTCGTTACCTTAATTTCTTTTCCTGTGACTTTCCGCGCCGCTTCAATTATTTCAAGCACTGAAGTTCCGCACTCATTACCTAAGTTAAAGAAGTCGCTTTCACCGCCGCTTGCGAGGTGCTCGAAAGCCCGCAAATGCGCGTCTGCCAGGTCCCAAACATGGATATAATCTCTGATACAGGTGCCGTCTTTTGTGGGATAATCGGTTCCGAAAACCTTTATATCAGGGCGTTTTCCGTTAGCTGCATCAAGCACCAACGGAATCAAATGCGTTTCGGGGTCGTGATTCTCGCCTATTTCGCCGTCGGGGTCTGCACCTGCTGCGTTGAAATATCTGAGCGCGATGAATTTTAAACCGTAAGCTCTGTTGTAATCTTTAAAAAGACGCTCTACCATTAGCTTTGAAGCGCCATACGGACTAATTGGGTTCTGCGGCATATCTTCGGTGAGCGGCAATTTTTCAGGTTCGCCGTAGGTTGCGCAGGTACTCGAAAAAATGATTTTACCGCAGCCGTGCCGCCGCATGGTGTCAAGCAGGTTTATAGTATTCACAACGTTATTCGTGTAGTACTTGGAGGGGTCTGTGACGCTTTCGCCGACGTAGGTGTACGCTGCGAAGTGAAAAACCGCTTCGACTTTATTCTCGGTGAAAACTCTGCCGAGCGCCTCTGAGTCGGCTAAATCAGCTTTTACAAACTTACCCCATTTTACGGCTTCTTCATGCCCATACACTAAATTATCAAAAACAATTGTATCATAACCCTTTTGAGAAAGCATTTTATTAACGTGGCTGCCGACGTAGCCCGCGCCTCCGGTAATTAATAAAGCCATATAAATCCTCCTGCATTTTATTATTACCCATGCACCTGACACCGGACATTTCCACCTGTCTTTTTGCTTGGTGCAAGGGTAACAGTTAAATTTTACACTAAGTTTTTCTCATTGTCAAGAAATATTTGAAATTTGCCGCAATGTGTGGTATAATAGATTAATCTCCCTCATAATCATAATTAAAGACAACTATTGACAAGCAGGGGAGAGTTCGGGTTATGAGAAATATTATGAGCGCGGGAAATTTAAAAGTACCGCTTACATTAGCATTTTTAGTTTGTTTTGTGATTGTAGCGGTGACGGCGAACAACCGTGCGGTTTCGGTTCCGGCGGGGACAGTGGTGGACGGGAGACCGGTTATAGTTATTGATGCGGGGCATGGGGGTCCCGACCCCGGATGCGTAGGTGCGGGTGGTGAACTTGAGAAAGATATAAACCTTGCCATAGCGCTTAATTTGCGCGACCTGCTGGAGTTTTCGGGTTTCACTGTTGTTATGACGCGTGAAACTGATGTTTCAATTCACGATGACGGCATTGAGGGATTGCGCAGACAAAAACTTTCCGACATGGAAAACCGTAAAGCAATCATCTTGAATTATCCCGGCAGTGTTTTTATTTCAATTCATCAAAACCAATTTACCCAGCCGCAGTATTTCGGCGCGCAGATGTTCTATTCAACGGTCAACAGAGATAATTTCAGATTCGCGCAGTTAATGCAGGAGAAGTTCCGTGAGCTGCATCCCGAAAACGACCGAGAAGCGAAACTAATTGACGGCGAGCTGTATTTATTTAGGAATACATCGCAGCCGGCACTGCTTATTGAATGCGGATTTCTGTCAAACGCCGAGGAAGCGGCGCGTCTCATTGATGACGGGGAGCAGAAAAAAATAGCGTTTACTATTTACAGAGGTTTAATTGAATTTCTGAGTACCAGTTCGGAATCGGAAGATGTACAAACGGAGGAATCAAATGGCGAAAACGGCGGGCAAATCCAAAATATATTATTTATGCAATGATTGCGGGCATGAGCACCTTAAATGGAGCGGCAAGTGCGCGGGCTGCGGCGAGTGGAATACGCTTGTTGAGTTTAAAGAGCGCGAGGAATCAAAATCGCTTTCTTTAATCGGCGGCGCAGAATTAAGTTTACATAAACTCTCCGAAATCAATGATGCACGTGGTGAACATCTGCAGGAGGTTCGCCGTGGCACAGGGATGTCGGAGCTTGACCGCGTTTTAGGCGGAGGACTCGTTAAAGGCTCGCTTGTGCTTTTATCCGGTGACCCGGGAATCGGAAAATCTACGCTTTTACTGCAAATATGCGAACATTTAAGCAAAGGTCTAAAAGTCCTTTATATCTCCGGCGAGGAGAGCGAAAGACAGATTCAACTTCGCGCAGACAGGCTCGGAATTAAACCCGATAATTTATTCATAGCAGCAAGTACCGACTGCGAAGCGGTCATAACCACGGCACAAAAAAACAAAGCCGATGTGCTTATCATCGACTCTATTCAAACCGTGACAATCAGCGGAATCAGCTCGACTGCGGGAAGTGTTACGCAGGTACGCGAGTGTACAAGTCTGCTTATGCGGATGGCAAAAAGCTATGAAATCACGGTGTTTGTAGTCGGACACGTAAACAAAGACGGCGGCGTTGCGGGACCGAAAATCCTTGAACATATTGTGGACGCAGTGCTTTATTTTGAAGGGGACAAGCAGCTTTCTTACCGGATTCTGCGCGCGGCGAAGAACCGTTTCGGCTCGA
>JAITFV010000304.1 GCA_031281115.1 Oscillospiraceae bacterium
CTGCCTGACCGAGAAAAAGAAGAACAACGTTAATTTAAAGAAAGCGTTCATGGTTGAAACCCCGATTGGCACCGCTGCCGACGGAATGATTTCCGACCCCGGGCTGCTCGGCAGTACGCTGACTCCCAAACTGCATGAAAACGGCATGGGCGGCGTAAAAAATGTAATATTTACGCTCGTTTCCGGTAAAATCGCAACGCGTGAAGTTATGCTCCCCCCCTTGAAAGAGAACCGGGTTAAACAAGCCATAGAAGCTAATACGAGCGACTACTTCCCCGTCGATATAAGCAGATACTTAGTTTCCTACGGAATGCTCAAAACCGTAAATGAAGGAAGAGAAGCGGGCAGCCATATAATGGCACTGGCAGCGCCTCTGCAGCTTCTCGACGGATATATTAAACTTGCCGAGAAAATGAACCTTGAAATTCAAGGGATTGATTTCGGCGGGAACAGCCAGTTCCAGGTTTTAAAGGCGCTCGGAAAGAACGAAGTTACCATGTGTATCGCGGTTACGGGGAATCACGCCTGTATCACTATCGCGAAAGACGACAGGCTGATTCTGCAGCGTATGCTGCCGTGGGGCGGCAATGAATTTATAGACTCGTATACATCAGCAAAAGGCGAAGAAGATGTTGAACATGAAAAAGTGCTGGAAGAATGTTCTGTTCCTTTAGCGAACTTTCTCGCTTTGGAAATTCTTGATGAAAATGAAATAAACCGCGCCTTTAACCGCATCGTGGGCGGCATCACCAGAAGCATGGACTTTTTCAACTCCAGCCGATGGAGCGCGCCGCTTGACAATATTATTCTTGCAGGTACCTGCGCGAATCTTGCGGGATTGAAAGAAGCTGTTTCGAAAGCACTCGGCGGGGCAAATGTTATGCCGCTCGAAGAGTTCCTCGAAGAATCGCCGAATCTCGCGCTGCAGGGGAATCCCGCGCTCATTTCCCGATACATCACCGCTTACGGAAGTACGTTTGCTCCCGTGGATTTAATTCCCGATAAATATAAGGCGACTAAAGAAAGAAAGAAAAGCTCGGAGCACGGCGTTGTCGGTTCGGCTGTGATTTTTGCTACCTGCGTGATTGCGGGTGCCATATTGTCGCTGTCTGCAGTTTTTGAAACCAACAGGCTCCGCGAAGAGTTAGAAGATATAAAACAGGAAATAGAATCCGTAAGATATGTTGAATCCGAGCACAGAAGGTACGTAACATACCGGAACGCCGAAAGAGGTTTTGTTACGTTAGAAGAAGCTATTCTGAATAATAACAGCAACCTTGCGAACTTTTTCGAGGAGCTTGAGGAGAAGATGCCTTCGGACATACTGCTGCTGTCTGCGGTCTGCACAAATGAAGGCGTGATTATGAATATCCGCGTCCCCTCACTTGAGACAGCGGCAAAGGTTATAACCCAGTTTCATACATTTGAAAATATAGAACATCTTGAAATCTCATCGCTTTCTCAAGGATTAGACGAAGCGGGATTCGATTTCTACTCGTTTACAATTAATTGTTTTTACGAAAAACCGGATGCACCGGAAAGGCAAGAGACAGGTTCTTCTGATATCGGCACAGACGAGAGCGGAGAAGATTAAACAAGTTTGAAACAAAATATAACCGAAGCGGGGAAAATGCTGCTTTCATTCCTTGTTGGTGAAGGAAGGACTTTAAGTTTGAAACAAAATACGACTGAAATGGGGAAAACGTTGTTTTCATTCTTCAAGTTGGTGAAGAAAGGACTTAATGAAAATATGAAAACAAGTTTGAATCAAAATATAACCGAAGCGGGGAAAGTGCTGTTTTTGTTCCCCGTTGGTGAAGAAAGGGCTTAAATGAAAAAATGAATATATCAAAACGCGATATAAAAATGCTGTTAATTTTGTTCGGGATTGTCATTTTCGTTCTTTGTTATTTTTTAGTATATCTTTCGCACTCCGAAGAAAATGAATTTCTCTATGAAGATATTGAAGACGCTGAGTTTGAGCTTTCGCGCCTCAAAACAATCCAAAGAGAAGTCTCCGGCTACAGGGAAGCAATCGCCGATTCCGAAGCGTTTATTCTCGCTGCACAAGCGGAATTTCCTGCTGATGTTCATACGGCGGATTTAATAATGTACGTGGTGGAGCTTGAGCAGAATTTAGGCATTAATACAGGCGGAATTACGTTTATTCAGCCTGTCGAATTAATGACCGTTCAAGGGTTGCTCGAAACTGAAAGCGGCAGTTACTCGCTCACTCCGCGCAATGCTTTCCGCACAGGAATCAACGTGAACTGCAGTTTGACATACGAGCAATTAAAAGAACTGGTGAATTATATAAATAACGAGAGTGAAAAAGCTTCGATTCATTCAATCAGTCTCAGTTACAATTCCTCCACAGGACTGCTTTACGGAAATATGGTAATAAACAGAAGCTTCCTAAGTTCACACGGCATAGAGTATATAGCGGCGCAAATTCCCGAAATGGCGATAGGTCTGCCGAATCCTTTCGGTGTAATCCGGCTCGCTCCGTCTCCTCTGCCTCAACCTCAACTTGAAACGGATACCGATTATGAAAGTTATGAAGAAGAAGGTCAGGAACCTTAATAATCTTAAGAAGAACAGCGGCTTCACGCTTATTGAGCTGCTTGTAAGCGTGGCTATATTTGCGTTGATTTGCAGTCCACTTATTCATGCTTTTATAACCGCCCAGCAAACTTCGAGAAAAAGCCATTACCTCGGCGATGCGACACTTGCTGCCCGCAATGTAATCGAAACGATTAAAGCGAGAGGCGCAGAAGATATAATAAACCGGCTAAATGCAGATACCGCCCCTTTCGCGTCGGCAGAGTTCGATATTCACACGCATGAACCTGACGACGGGCTTTATATATTTGATTTGTACGGTTATTCTGCAGGGATGTCGAGGTTTGATTTACGAGTAACATTAAACACGGAAGAGTTCAACGAAATAAATAGTACGAAAATCACCGATTATTCCCCGATGGCAGCGGTTTTCGCGCAGCCGACAAACCCCTCTGAAAACCCGGATATATTAGCGGCAAGATATTTGGCTGACAGGGAGATTATTGATAACAGCGAATTTTGTAATTGTAATGAGTTTGTACCGTGTACCTGCTGGGAAAAAATGCGCGGGCTTTATAATCGGGTAATTAGAGTGACGGTCGAGCAAAACGACAGCGATGTGAGAATCACAGCTAATTATACATACGATTTTAACAGCTTTATTTTCGAGTGGAGGCAGGAGTTCTACCGCGGAAGAATATGCACCGACACCTGCACCAACAGAAACTGTGTTCGCTGCGTAAATCAGTCTGTTTATATGTGCTATCAGCCAAAATACGGAATCGGCGTTATTGATAATATCGAAATAGATAACACTGTCGGGATGAATCTCACGGTATTCGTTGTAAAGCAGCACCCGATACTCGATTTAGAGCCGGGATATAATGCTTTAATTGAACAAATCGGTGAAAACATACGGGTTTTTTCAAACTTTAATGTTAATATGAGCAACGAGAATCTTTTGCCGGTAGGAAACTGTACGCTGAGAATTACGGTTGATGACGTATCAACGGATATAACGTCGCACGATATTTTAACCGGTGAGCTTGTTTCGCGCTCGCAGCAAGACCGTATGTACGCAATAACGGTTCATGTTTTTGAACGGGGTGAGCTTGCGGGTGGCGGCAGGCATATGCTGAGAGTGGAAGCATCGCAGATGGATTAATGCGGGCGATGAAAACGGAACACACAGAGGTAAATTATGCGCGGTTTACGGGCAATTTTAAAGAATGAGGGTTCCTCCGTAATCATGGTGTTAATCGCTATGGCGTTCATTTCTATACTCGGAACAATCCTTATGTTCATGGCGCATACAGGCTATCAGATTAAAGCCGCCGAAGCCAGAGGAGAGCGGGCGTTTTACAGCGCGGAAACCGCACTTGACGAAATGCGCGCAGGCATACAGGCAATTGTATCAGACTGCATTGCTGC
>JAITFV010000145.1 GCA_031281115.1 Oscillospiraceae bacterium
GTCGGGTTAAGTTCTTCATAAGTAGGGACAGGGCGGTGGATTTCCCAGTATTCCTCGGCTTCGGGAGCGGGTTTGTTGTCAATAGGTTCACCGAGCAGATTGAAAACCCTGCTGAGCGTAGCGTTCCCGACCGGCACTTTTATTGCCGCGCCAGTATCTACGGCTTCCATGCCGCGAACAAGCCCGTCCGTGCTGCCCATCGCGATACAGCGCACGGTGTCATCACCTATATGCTGCGCGACTTCAACAACTAAGCTTTCTTCGCCGTGCTGAATGCGGATTGCGTTTAAGAGCTTCGGTAATTTCTCCGGCTCAAACCGGATGTCAAGCACCGCGCCTATGATTTGTACAACTGTTCCGATGTTTTCAGACATAATTAAAACCTCGCAATATATTTTGTAGGGAACGGATTAATCCGTTCTTTACGATTCTTTGTTTTTTGATTTTCTATGATTTAAAACTTCCTGCTCAACAGCTGCAATATCATCTTTAGAGCACATTACCCTGACAGCTCTTTTAGCCTCGTCAAGGTCCTCTGCAATTTCTAAATTATATAAAATAGAGCGCAGTATTGCTACCGTTTCCAATGCCATAATAAAACCTCCCCTAAATCACAACTTTTCTGCCCAAGGTTTTTCGTTTCCTATGAAATAGCGTTCGCTCCGCCTACGATTTCGTTGATTTCGTTTGTGATTTTTTCCTGTCTTGCGCGGTTGTATTGCAGCGACAACTTATCTATCATTTCAGCTGCATTATCCGATGCACTTTCCATTGCATTTCGTCTTGCGCTCTGCTCGGAAGCGAACGAATCAATACACGCGCAGCTAACCAACGAAAGGAGCATCTTTGGGATTATACGGTCGAAAACTGCCTCCGGCGAGGGGTCGTAGTTGATGTCCTCTTGTTTTGATGTTTTCTGCGTACCGGAAATATCACGACCTGCTATTCTCAATTTTTTATTTACATCGAACGGCAAAACTTGAATCTGTGAGGGTTCCTGCCTAAGCGCGGAAATATAAGAAGTATAGAAAAGTATAACTTCATCAACCTCGCCCGACCTGAACATATCTGCAGCGGCGTTAGCTATATCGGCGCACCGCCCGGGCTTTATATTCTCGCAGAAGTGCGGGTATTCAGCGATGATTTCGCGTTCCTTCTTCTTGAAGAAGTCTATAGTCCGTTTGCCGATTGCAATGATTTTAGATGGCGTAGCGGAGTTTTCTTTCTCGTAATTTGCTACAAGGCGCAAAATATTAGAGTTGAAGCCGCCTGCAAGCTCTCTGTCGCCCGCTATAACGATGAACAAGCGGTTTTTGACCTCGCGCTTCGCTGTGAAAGCAGTCGCGAAATCGGTTTTGCTCGCCGCAATATCTGTAAGCAGGTCAGCGTGCGCCTCGAAATAAGGACGCAGAGCCTCGGCGCGGTGCTTGGCGCGGCGAAGCTTCGACGATGCTACCATCTCCATAGCCTTGGTGATTTGGAGAGTGGAGCCGACGCTTTTTATGCGGCGTTTAATTGTTTTCATGCTTGATTTAGGCATAATTTTCTACCTACCGTTATATTTTCGTGCAGAACGTCGGCGAGGGTATTGTACCTCACACTAATTTGCATCAAAATAAGAAATCCTTTTAAAAATAAACGACATCGTCATGAGCGCCAGTGCCGCCGCCGAGAAAACAAGCGAAACAATGCTCATTACAAAAGCTGCTTTTGACATAATAATTCTTCCTTTCGGGATTTATGCACTATTTTTCACGAAATCTTCCGTAAACCGCGACAGTGCGGTTTTTAAGTCTTTTGCGGTGTCAGGGGTTATATTCTGCTCGTTTTTGATAATATCTATAATGCCGCTGTGATTTTCCTCCATGTGTTTGAACAGCGCGGCTTCATATTCGGCAACCTTATTCACCGCAACGTCTTCAAGGAAATCGTTGATTACCGCGAAGATGATGAGAATCTGATTCTCAACCGTAACAGGCGCGTTTTTACCTTGTTTTAAAACCTCAACTATCCGTTCGCCGTTAGCAAGACGGCTCTTAGTATCGGCATCAAGGTCGCTTCCGAATTGTGAAAACGCCTGCAGTTCTTTATACTGCGAGTATTCGAGTTTAAGCGTACCCGAAACTTTTTTCATTGCTTTAATCTGCGCGTTTCCGCCGACTCGCGAGACCGAAATCCCGGGGTTCACGGCAGGTCTGATTCCTGAATTAAACAGCTCGGTTTCAAGGAAAATCTGCCCGTCGGTAATTGAGATTACGTTGGTGGGAATGTACGCGCTGACGTCCCCTGCCTGCGTTTCAATAATAGGCAGCGCAGTAATAGAGCCGCCGCCGTATTCTTCCGTCAGGCGCGCCGAACGCTCAAGCAAGCGGGAGTGCAGATAAAAGACGTCTCCGGGGTAGGCTTCACGCCCAGGAGGACGTTTTAGCAACAGCGACAGTGCGCGGTACGCAACAGCATGCTTGGTTAAATCATCGTAGATAATCAGCACATCTTTGCCTTTATCCATGAAGTATTCACCCATGGCGCAACCGGCGTAAGGCGCGACATATTGAATAGGCGCAAGCTCGGAAGCGCCGGCAGAAACGACTATAGTATAGTCCATCGCGCCGCCTTTTTTGAACTCCTCAACAACAGTCGCGACGGTTGAGCTTTTCTGCCCGATTGCAACGTAAATGCAGATTACGCCTGTGTTTTTCTGATTAATAATAGTATCAACGGCAATCGCGGTTTTCCCTGTCTGGCGGTCGCCGATAATAAGTTCGCGCTGACCGCGTCCGATGGGAATCATTGAGTCAATCGCCTTAATTCCCGTTTGCAGCGGAACGTTTACGGTTTTACGGGTAATGATTCCCGGCGCGATTTTTTCAATCGGGCGGGTTTCGGCGGTACTGATTGGTCCTTTGCCGTCAATTGGCTGACCGAGCGAGTTCACGACTCTGCCGAGCAGCTCCTCACCAACAGGCACCGAAACGATGTTTCCGGTACGCTTTATGGTGTCACCCTCGCGGATTCCGGCGTCGCTGCCGAGCATAACCGCGCCGATGAAGTCTTGCTCTAAGTTTAACGCCATGCACTGTATGCCGTTTTCAAACTCTAAAAGTTCGCCGAGCATACATTTTTCGAGTCCGTGCAAGCGCACAATCCCGTCACCCACGGTTACTACTGTTCCCGTGTCCGACAGGCTTATTTTCGCCCCGTAGTTTTTGATTTGGTCTTTGATTAGGGCAGTAATTTCACCCGGTCGTAAATCCATATTTTCATCAAGTCCTTTCATAACAAGTTGGAATTTGTAACAACGTTTCTCCCGGTTCAAAAGCGGATTTGCCCGGCACTTTATATCAAACTACATTAAAGATGAGGTTTGGGATGCCGCAACTGTTATAATACCGTTTCTGCTATTTCTTTCTTGAGGGATTCGAGGCGATGTTTCACGCTGCCGTCAATGCGGCTGCCGCCGTAATCCACAACTACGCCGCCGATGATGTTTTTATCGGTTTTTTCGACAAGCTCTACTTTGTTTCCTGTAATTGTTTCCATCTTGGAAATCAATTTGCTTTTTTGCTCTTCCGTGAGCGTGAACGCGCTCGTCACCGTGACCGGCGTGATTTTAAACTTTTCGTAGTATTTTGCACGAAAACCGCGGAAAATCATGCCGAAGTGTCCGAGCCGTCTTTTCTCGGCTAAAATGCAGAGAAAATTATAGACGTAAGGTGAGGTTCTGCCCTCGAAAATATTTTTCAAAACTTTAAGTTTCTCTTCGGTTTTGATTCCGGGTACGAAACAGAACTTCGCGAGCTCCGGCGCGACAGAAAGCGCATCGTTCACAGCCTCAAGCTCAAGAAGCACGGACTCGAAACGAGACGAACCTGCCTCGTGTTCATCCTCCAGCACTTCAAAAAATGCGGAGGAATATATATTTTCGATAGTATTTTTCATAAATGGTTCCTCCGTATAGGGGCGAACGCAGTTCGCCACTACTAAATTTTAACGAGGAAACTGTCAATCAGTTCGCTGTTGTCTTTTTCGCTGATTTCCTTTTCCGCAACGGCAGAAGCCGTCATGATTACAAGTTCGGAAATCTGATTCTTGATTTCATTTACAACACGCTTCTTTTCAAGTTCGATATTTTCATTGGCTTTTTCGAGAATCCGCGCCGCCTCCTGATTCGCACCGGAAATAATTTCCCGTTCTTTCAGGGTGGCGTTCACCGTTGCGGCAGTTACGATTCTTTCCGCTTCCTCGCGTGAGCCTGCGAGAAGATTGCTGTACTGCTTTTCTTTTTCTTCTGCAGAAAGCTTCGCCTGCTCAGCTGAATTAAGGTCAGCCGCGATGAGTTCCCTGCGTTTTTCGAGCATCGCGCAAACCTTGTCATGCATGAATTTTTTGTACATGAAAAGGATTAAAAGCGTGTTCGTTAATGTAAATAATACTGTCGAAAGGTTAAAACCGACAATAGGTGAAAATGAGGGCATGAAACCGCTCCTTTCTTTTATAAAGCTGGTTTAGCCTGTCTTATGCTCCGAGCGAGCTGCTGAACGGACGGGTAAACATGACCAGCAGTGCAAAAATAAAGGGATAGATACCGCTGGTTTCACAAATTGCGTCGCCGATAATCATGGTTCTTGTAATAACGCCGGTTGCCTCGGGCTGTCTGCCCACGGCTTCAACAGCTTTCGCGCCGATAAAACCTTCGCCCATACCCGGACCTATATTCGCGAGCATGGCAATCCCCGCGCCCATTACTTCCGCAGCTAAAACTGTAGCTCTTAATGCTTCCAATTCCATAATGAAAACCTCCAAAAATTTTGTTTATATTAACCCTGCGAGGGTAAAAAACCTAAGATTGTTCTTCGGGCGGAGATAAATCCGATATAAGTATATAAACCGTAGCGAGTGTCATGAATATAAACGCCTGAATAAATGCCCCGAACAGGTCAAAATACAGTGAAAAGGCAGCCGGAACAACAAACGCGAAGTATCCTAACGCCCAATAAAATATACTCATTATAATAGTACCCGCTAAAATATTGCCGAAATGACGGAAAGAGTGCGTCAACGGTGTCGTAATGTCGTTAAGGATATTTAAGGGCAACATCGGCGCTACCGGCTCGAAAAAGCTTTTCGTTGTTCTCCATATGCCGCCGGATTTAAGCCTGTTTCTGTGAACTAAGAAAGCTGTCATAAGACCCCATGTAAGCACAACGGAAATGTCGGCTGTGGGCCCACGTAGACCTAAGATGCTCGTAAGGCTGTTAAACATTGAAAAACAGAAAATAGCAGCCATGAAAGGCGCGTAACTCATATACTTCTCGCCCATACTGTCTTTTACCGTGCCGTTAAAAAATCCGACTACATATTCGGCGAACAGTTGTTTTTTACTGTCCGGTCTGACTTTTAAGTTTCTGCCCAAGAAGAAAAATAACAAACCGAGGAAAATTGTAACACCGATTTGAACTGTTACCGATGTTGTGATGTCAGTGCTGAGCAGGCTCGAAGGGTCTGAAGTGATGCCGAAAAGCTCCAATTCAAACACGACCTGCGCCCCGTCAACGCCGAAGTCTTCAGCCGGCGTCGCGAAAATCAGACCCGCTATGTAAACCGCAAGAGCAATAATAAGTATCACCCAAACTGATGCTTTCTTCATGTTTTAAGTCCCCTAAACAGATTTATTAAAAATCGCTTTAAATTTATAGTAAAAACTCGGATATAATAATGGTATTAATGCGGTGAAAAGATTTATCAGCTCGAAAGAAGCCAAAATCCAGTAAAGCGCGAACATTCCGAAATAGCGCAAGCCGTAAGCGACCCCTGCGAAACTCCTGCCCCCCGATTCTTTGCCGCGCCGCAGCAGAACGCCGGAAGCGAAACCGATAGCGTAGAAATTCGCTGCGCTGACGATGTTACCGAAGAGCAGCCCCGTGAAAATCCCGAAGTTTAAGTTTACTTCAATAAAACCCGCTAACCCGCTTATAACAAGCACAAGACCGTTGCAGACAAGCGCGAAAGGCAGCATAGAGCGCAACTCGCCGAGCGCAATCCGCTCACCCTCACTAATTTTTATTTTCGTTTTCATAGAAAAAATCACGCTCTTTATTTGAAGGCTTGAAAACCGGCTCTTTATCACCGGAACCGTACTGTGCAATCAGCTGCCGCAGATACGAAACGAGTGAAACCGTCATGGCTGTAATCCCGAGCAGAACGAAAATGATTTTAAGGCTTCCGTTCCAGTCCATCCTGTCAACCAACCACGTCCCCCCGCCGATGAACAGCAGCAACGGCACGGCAACCACGAAAGCAAGGTGACTGACTATTATATAAACGGAGAACGGATTTTTGTTGTTATTCATGGACTAACCTGTCAAGACGCCAACCCTCGCCGTCATGATTGGTCATTTGGCGGATAATTACATCGGGTTCGCCATTTATGGTCAACCGGATGCGAAGCTCGCACCGGGTTGCGGAAATTGCGATTAAATCAAAACCCACGTCAATCCAGCTGATGTGATAATCTTCGTTGGGCTTCGGATAGGGGTGCATGGCAAGGGCGAACTGCTCGTTGATTCCGAGCGTGATGCCGTCACGATTTGCCCGCTTTTCACCGAAAATCCTGCCGAACTCACTGTAATAAGGTTCGCCGCCATCAAGGCTGTTGTTAAGAACGCGCTCGGCTTCATCCGCGAGGAATGTTTCACGCACTAAGTTTTCCACGTCCTCAATAGTGCGGAACTCGCTGCTTGCCGAGTAGAAATAACCGTCTTCGGGCGGGTTCCCGAGAGGTCTGTCCGTGGTGTTGGCATAGGGTTCGTTAATTACGGGGATGCCGTGCGTTATATAAAGTCTAACCAAAGTGTGGTTGTTGGTAATTAGCCTTTCGGCTGCGCTGAACATCTCGTCTTCAAGCTCGTAAGGCGGTCTGTAGACCTGCTCGCTGTCCGGAATGTGCATTGGCTCGTCCTCGGAGATGTTCCAAAAAGCGAAGACCGCCGCCGCTATGGCGAGCAGCGCAACTACAACGGTTGCGATAAAAGCAGATTTACTGCTGTTCATAATAGGTTCTTTTCCCTTTCCGGTTCAAGTGTTTTATTTGTATACTAACCATTATACACTAACCTGACAAACTTTTCAAGTGTTATTTTAAATTTTTATATAAATTTTTACTGAATTGTATTTATTTTGCTTAAAAAAGGGCAGAATATAACCATGATGACAGAAAAAATTACAGAAATAACAGCATCCGGCTGGGCTTTGCATCCGCTCAGAACGCTGTATGCTTCGCTGCGCCGCGCAAGACGGCAGCTTGCCCGCAGCACAACTAACAGTAATATAACCGAAAAACGCCTGCTCGAAAAAGAACTCGGTATGCTGATGAAGGCGCATAAGGGCTTTCATATAAATCTGACGCCTCACAAAAAGCCCGCGCTGGGGGGCATTGTGAGCGCGTTGCGTATTATAAATGAAGAAGAGGTAATAGGCGTCGTATCAAAGGTTGCGGCGGTGAAACCTTTTTCCTCCATGGATATAGACAGCTTGATTTGGCAGGCGAAGTTCTGCGTGATAACCGAAGCAATCGCAGGGACAGAGCAGGACCACGGCTACAAGCTCGGCGCATTGACCGACCTTGACCCGCAGGCGCTCTGCGATGCGTTAAACCCCGTGGACGCGCTTTACCGCGAGGACGGGCTGTATTCTGAATTAACTGAGGAAACCCGCGCGCAATACAGGCGCATGACCGCAGAAGTCGCTGTTGCTGCGGGAATTGATGAGGCACGGCTTTCACGCGAGTATTTAAATCGCAGAACTGATGAAAATCCGCACATCGGCGAAGTCATCGCAAAAGATTACCGCCGAGTTTTTCCGTTTGTGCGCTTGAAAAGCTATCTGTCATCGCTATTTTTGCTGTCCGCACTGCTGACGTTTTTTTTCGCGTGGTTTTCGGTCTGGTGGGCTTGCTTTGTTATATTTCTGCCGTGTTTGGCTACTATAAAGCCGCTGACTGATTATATCACTGTCAATTCCGTGCGGGGTGCGGGGCTTATTCCGCGGCTCGCGGTTATACGTGCGATTCCTACACGGGCGAGGACGTTGTGTGTGATTTCGACGCTGATAACCTCTGAGAATGATATTCAAAACGGCTTGGAAAAACTCAAAGCGGCAAAACTCAAAAACGATACAGAAAATCTTAAATTCGCGCTGCTGTGCGACCTTAAACCTGCAAAAGAAGCCAAAGTTCCCGATGATGAGAAACTACTTGCAGCTGCGGAAAAGCATTTTAAAGGCAGCGAGTTTGTTATGCTCGTAAGGGAACGCAGGTTTTGTAAAACGCAGAACCTCTGGCAGGGTGAGGAACGTAAAAGAGGTGCGATTACCGCGCTTGCAAGACTTTTAAAATCCGCGGGAACGGACGACGCTATCCGACCGAACGGCTTCCGCGCTGTGTCCGGAAGCAAAGCCGCGCTGCACGGCATTGCATATATCATGGCTCTTGACTATGACACAATCCCGCTCATGGACAGCGTTTCAGAGCTTGCAAGCATTGCGCTGCACCCGCTTCATAAAAACAAAGGTATAATCGCACCCCGGATTACCACCACGCTTGACAGCTACCTCAAAACAGGTTTTTCCCGCGCTATGAGCGGGAATGGCGGCTGCGCAGGGGCTTCGAGCTACGATTGTTTTTCGGGTGAGATGTATCAGGACTGCTTCGGCGAGGGTATTTTCACCGGCAAAGGGCTTATAAACGTAGAAATATTTCTTGAAACCTGCACAGATGAAGCTCGTTTCAAGCCTGAGCGGATTCTTTCGCATGATATACTTGAGGGAGGCTGTACCGGCGTGGTTTACGCGGGTGATGTGGAATTCAGCGATGGTTTCCCCGACACGTCGGGCGCGTATTTCAAACGGCAGCACCGCTGGCTTCGCGGCGATTTGCAAAACTTCGGATTCGTTTTTGAGCGGCGAGCCGCCGGTGCGGAAAAATTTACTCCTTTGACGAGATGGAAGCTGCTTGATAATGTGCGGCGGGCAATAACGCCGCTGTTTGTGCTGCTGTGTTTTATTGTTTCTGCGGTTTGTAATTCGCAGCCCTTTGCACTTGCGGGGCTTTTAGCAGTTACAATGCCGTTTCTGACGGGCTTTTTTCCGTCTGTTGTGAGAGGGCGGCGGTTCGCGTTTTACAGGCGGTTCTATTCACCGGTAATCTCGCAGACTAAGCAGCTTCTGCGGCAGTGTATTCTTGAGATTATGTTCGCGGTTAAGAATGCGTTAGTAAGTGCTGACGCGCTTGTCCGTGTGTTGTGGCGTATGTTGATTTCTAAAAAACGCCTGCTTGACTGGACAACGGCTTCCGCGCTCGAGGGGATGAAGTCGGGTTTTTCGCACATGATTATCGCGGGAATAGTTTCTGCGGGGCTGCTGATTCTGTCGGTAATCGGCGGAAATCTGCTTGTGTTTATTTTAAGCGTGGTTTTTCTGTCGGCTCTGCCGCTGACGCTCTATATAGATAGGACAAGCGGCTCTGTGAAGCCGAAATTCAATAAAACCATGCGGCATGAGCTGCATGAAAATGCACGGAAGATGTGGCGGTTTTATGAGGATTATACCACTGCGGAGCATAATTTTCTGCCGCCTGACAATGTTCAGTACAGCCCTGTTTACCGCGTTTCCGCGCGAACAAGCCCGACTAACATCGGTATGTATCTGATTTCATGTATCGTCGCGAAAGAATTCGGCTTTATTGATAAAACTGAATTTGAAAAGCGTATTTCCGATACTGTTGCAACAATCGAAAAATTGCAAAAGTGGCACGGAAACCTGATGAACTGGTATGAAACTATAGAGTTGAATGTAATCAGCCCGTTTGTTTCATCGGTTGACAGCGGTAATTTCGTTTGCTGCCTTGTCGCGCTTAAGGAAGCGTTAGAGGACAGCGAGCTTAAAGCGCGCGTTGTAAAGTTAATGCGAGAAACAAATTTAAAGCCGTTTTTCAACAAGGCGCGGAATTTGTTCTCAATCGGTTTTGATATTGAAACAGGCGAGCTTTCGCGGCATAATTATGACCTGATTATGTCCGAGGCGCGGATGTTATCGTATTACGCGATTGCCACGGGGCAGGCGGAGAAGAAGCACTGGCGGTCGCTCGGCAGAGTTATGGGCAGAAGTGGGCGTTATGCCGCGCCTGTCGCATGGACGGGGACGATGTTCGAGTATTATATGCCGGAGTTGCTTCTCGGCTCAAAGGAGGGCAGTATGGAATATGAGGCGCTGCGGTTTTCGCTGCATTGCCAGCAGAAACGCGGGCGGGAGACAGGTTTGCCGTTCGGGATTTCCGAGAGCGGGTATTACGCTTTTGATGAGGCGTTAAATTATCAGTACAAGGCGCACGGGGTTCAAACTGTCGGACTTAAAGGCGGTTTGAACAAAGAGCGCGTAATTTCGCCTTATTCAAGCTTTTTGTCACTTGCGACAGACCCGATTGGTTCTTATAATAATTTGGCGCGGCTTGAAAAGCTCGGCGTTACGCACCCGAAATACGGCTTCTATGAAGCGGTGGATTTCACAAAACACAGAGTCGGCTCGGGGTACGCTGTAGTGAAATCGCACATGGCGCATCATATCGGAATGTCGCTCGCCGGTGTGTGCAATGCGCTGCATGACGGTAAACTGCAAAAGCTGTTCTTAACCGATTCAGACATGAAGAGGGCAGAGGAGCTCTTGGAGGAAAAAATAATGGCGGGCGAGCCTGTGCTTGCCACGCCCGAGTGGCAGGAAGAACAGACTTACCGCATTAATTCTACGGAGTTCACGCAGTTCAGCCCTGCGGAAATCCACGTAAATCCGCTGTCGAACAGCTTGCTTACTGTCCTGACGACCGATATGGGAATCAGCACAACTTATTTTGACAGAAAATCTGCGTTTTATAAAACCGAAGATTTATTAAATCCGCGCGGAACGCTGTTTGCGTTTGTTGAGAGCGAGCATGGAATGCCGTTTTTAAATCATCCCAACGTAGGATACGATGCTCCGGGTGCACCGGAGAAGAGCGTGATTTTCCTGCAAAACAGTACAGAATATTACCTGAATTGCAGAAATTTGCAGCTTGGACAGCAGATATATCTGCACCCCTGCAAAGCCGTGGAAATACGCCGTTTCGCCGCCGAAAACCTCACGGGCATGAAGCGGCAGCTGACATTGGCAATCTACCTTGAGCCTGCGCTGGCTAAATTCCGCGACATCGCGGCGCACCCTGCGTTTATGGACTTGTTTTTGAAGCTGAAATATGATGAAGAAAACAGATTGATTATTGCCAAGCGCAAAGAACGCACAGGTGAACATCAGTCTGTAATGGCAATCGGCTTCCGAAGCGAAGAAGATTTCACGTTTTCATTCAGCCGCGAAGATGTTGTTGAGCGGGGCGGCGGGATGCTTAGTGCGCTTAAAAACGCTTGTGAGCGCGTTACCGACACAACGAGCGTTCCGTGTCCCTGCGTATTTGTGAAAGCCGACTTCCCGCTTGATGCGTTCGGGAAGAAAGAGGCTGAGCTGTTCATCTGCTACGGCACGAGTGAGCAGGAAGTAATTAATTTAGCGGCTGACATTCGCGGCGGCGAAGCGGAAAACCCCGGCGAGGAGATAATCTCGCCGCTTGTTCGCGATACGATGTACGGGCGGTTTACAGCGCGGATTCTCCCGCATATTTTATACTCGCCGAAGATAAACGCCAAAGCTGTGATGAAGAATAATCTTGATATAAAAGCACTTTGGCGGCTTGGGATTTCCGGCGATTTCCCAATTGTATTGTTTGAATTTTTCGGCAAGGGTGCGCATTGCGCGTCCGGTGCCGACGCTATGATTGAAATGAAGAAAGCGTTAGGTTTATGCGGCGTTGAATTCGACCTTGTTATGCTTTGTGAAAACGAGGCACAGTTGCGCTTAGCTGAGCAGCTGAAACGAGAGTTGAGCGTAAAGGCTTACGTGATTGGCAAGAATAACACTGAACCGGGTTTGCTGAATCTGTTGCGCGCAGCTGCATGTTATACACAGCGCTCGGATGAACTCGCTCCCGATACAAAGACAAAAATCAAAGAGCCTGTTTTTCTGCCGGTTTTAAGCTGCGACAAACCCGACTTCTCTGCCGATAGCCGCTCGGCAAGTTCTGCTAAAGAGGAAACTTTGGAAAATCGTTTCGAGAACGAGAATTATATTATCGAAAACAACCCCGACCTGCCGTGGTGCAATGTGCTTGCATCGCCGCGTTTCGGGACGCTTGTATCTGATAAATCACTCGGCTTTTCGTGGGCTTTAAACAGCCGTGAAAATAAATTAACACCATGGAACAATGACCTGCGCGCCGATAACAAAGGCGAGATGTTAATTATGAAAACCGGCGATACGCTCTATGACTTAATTGACGGGAGCAGAGCCGTATTTGCGCCGAACCGCGCCGAATATCACGGCGTTGTTAAAGGTATTCATGCGAAAACAACTGTCGGCGTTTATGAAAAAGGCATGGGCAAAGAAATTATTTTAGAGCTTGAAAACCGCTCGAAAAAGAGCAGAACGTTCCAAATTGCATATTATACCGAGCCGGTTCTCGGCGTAACACGCGAAACAGCAGGGCTTTTAAAGCCTGAAGTAAAAGAAAACACGCTGATTTTCAAGAATTCGGCAGGGAATTGCAGCGGAGCTATGCTGATTTATGCAGACAGAGAATCCGCTTTCATGACCGATAGGTTTAAATTTTTTGAGGGCGACTGGTGTTCATCAAATATTGCGCCGGGCGACCCGCCTGCAGGCGCGATTATAATTAAAATAGAGCTTCCGCCCAAGCACAAGGATAAAATTAAGTTTATTCTTGCTTTCACAAGAAATTTACGTAAACCGCTGACGATTAAAAATGCGCTGCTCTATCGATTCCCAGCGCCGCTCATTGAGGCGCAGCGCGTGGAGACGGGAGATTCGCGCCTTGACGCGCTGTACAGGTATTGGCTTCCGTGGCAGGCGATTGGAATCCGTATGTGGGCGCGAACAGGCTTTTATCAGAACAGCGGAGCTTTCGGCTATCGCGACCAATTACAAGACTGCCTGTGCGCGGTTCATGTGCGTTCGGAACTCGCGAAGCAGCAGATTCTGCGACACTGCGCTGCGCAGTTCATCGAGGGGGACGCGCTGCACTGGTGGCATGATATGGAAACGCACAACAAAGGCGTTCGCACACGTTATTCGGACGATTTGCTGTGGCTGCCTTATGTAACTGCGGAGTACGTGAGGGTTACGAAAGACTACGCGCTTCTTGAAACAAAGGTTCCGTACTGTGACGGCGAGTTATTGCAAGAGCAGGAGAAAGAAAAGTATATCGAAGTCACCGTGAGCGAAATTAAAGAAAGCGTGTATCTTCACTGTAAACGCGCTATGGATAAAGGTTACGCTAAAGGCGGGCATGAGCTTTTGCTGATGGGTGGCGGTGACTGGTGCGACGGGTACAACAATGTCGGCGCGAAAGGACGCGGCGAGAGCGTCTGGCTGTCTATGTTCTATGTAATGCTGTGCAAAATGTTCGCAGAAACCGCAAAAATGATGGGTGACGATGAGTATGCCGAAATGCTTTTAAAGCGGCGCGAGGGGTTAATCATCGCGATTGACGCGTTTGCGTGGGACGGCGAGCATTATCTGCGCGCGTTTTACGACAACGGCAGGGAAATGGGCAGCGTAAAAAACGACCGCTGCAAGATTGACCTGCTTCCGCAGGCGTTCGCGATTTTAGCGGAAATGCCCGACGAACAAAGAAAAATCTCCGCGCTCATAAGCGCGGAAGAACAATTAGTTGATATGCGGAACAAGCTTATTAAATTATTCACACCGCCCTTCTCAAAAGGAACATCATGGCAGGAGCCGGGCTATGTTGAGAGTTATCCCGAGGGTGTGCGCGAGAATGGCGGGCAATACACCCACGCGGCGATGTGGTATGCGCTGGCTCTGTACAGAGCGGGCAAAAAAGAGCGCGCAGAGCTTGTCACGCGTATGCTGGCGCCGTTCGGCAGAGGCGCTGAGTATAAAACCGAGCCTTATTATATGGCGGCGGATATTTATACGAACCCGCAAGCATATGGACGGGGCGGCTGGAGTCTTTATACAGGAAGTGCAGGGTGGTATTTTTGGGTACTGCGAGAGGTTTTCGGCAATGAACATTAAGAAGCCGTCCTAATAGAAAATCACACCGTTTAAACGGCAAAAATTTCGCCTTAGGAATTGCCAAGAAATAAACTTGACAACTGACTAAAAATTTGTTCGTTTATTCACTGAGTTTCCTATTAGGACGAGTTCTAAGCGCGAACATCCATTAATCCGCCGAGCCCATCAAGAGCCGCCGGAGGAGGAAGCATATCTGCCATGGAATTAATCACAGAAGCCGCAGCTATTGTATTGGCGTCCATTACTTTCTTGAGCATTTTAATCGAGAGCAAGCCGTCGCCGTTATTAATTGATGCCATAGAACCCAAACTAAGGGTTGCCGAATTAAACCCTGCATCCATAATAATATCCTCCTAAATAGTTTTTTCGATTATTTCAATGTTCAGCTTATCGCAAAGCGCATCAACAGACATAACTCCCAAATCTCCCTCCTTGCGCGAGCGAACCGAAACCTGCCCGGTTTCCACCTCGCTGTCACCTATTACAAGCATGTAAGGGATTTTTTGAAGTTGTGCCTCACGAATTTTAAAACCTACTTTTTCGCTTCTACTGTCTATATCGGCACGAATGGAGTGAATCTTTAGCGTTTTCACCAAACTTTCACAAAACTCGTTGTGACGGTCGGCAATCGGGAGGATTCTCACCTGCTCCGGTGCAAGCCAAAGCGGAAACGCGCCCGCGTATTTCTCAATTAATAAGGCAAGCGTACGCTCGTAACAGCCGATTGACGAACGATGAATGATAATTGGATGCTTCTTTTCACCGTCTGAATCTACATAAACCATACCGAAACGCTCTGCAAGCTGAAAATCTATTTGAATTGTGATTAACGTGTCTTCTTTGCCGTAGACGTTTTTAATCTGAATATCGAGCTTGGGACCGTAGAACGCCGCTTCACCATCAGCTTCATAATAGTTTATACCCATTTTATCAAGAATTACGCGCATAAAATCCTGTGTCTTTTCCCACATTTCCGGGTCGCCTATATATTTATCGCGATTGTTTTCGTCCCACTTTGAGAAGCGGTAATAAACATCATCTTCAAGCCCTAAGACTTTAAATATGTGCCGCGCTAAATCAACTGCGTCAAGGAATTCTTTTTCAACTTGCTCCGGAGCGCAAACAATATGCCCCTCCGCAAGCGTGAATTGTCTGATTCTGATTAAACCATGCATTTCTCCGCTCGCTTCATTACGGAATAACGTTGCTGTTTCATTGTAGCGAATAGGTAAATCGCGATAGGAGCGCGCACGGTTCATATATGCTTGAAACTGAAAAGGGCAAGTCATGGGTCGAAGGGCGAAGACCTCACGGTCTTTTTCTTCGTCACCCACTATAAACATTTTGTCCCAATAACGTTCGTAATGCCCTGAAATTTTGTATAAATCCGACTTCGCGAATGATGGTGTTTTTGTAAGCTGATAACCTTTGCTTTCTTCGAGGTCTTCAATAAACCGTTGAAGAATCTGAATAATTTTTGCACCCTTAGGCATTAAAACAGGCAACCCCTGACCGATATGTTCAGATGTCGTGAATAACTCCAATTCGCGCCCGAGCTTGTTGTGGTCGCGCTTCTTGGCTTCTTCGATTTTTGCAAGGTGTTCTTCAATCATCAATGCCTTCGGGAACGCCGTGCCGTAAACTCTGCACAGCATTTTATTTTTTTCGCTTCCGCGCCAATATGCACCGGTCGAACTTAACAGCTTGAACGCTTTTATACCGCCGGTACTCATTAAATGCGGGCCTCCGCACAAGTCAGTGAAATCATCCTGCTTGTAGAACAACAGATTCTCACCTTTTTCATGCAGCTCTTTGATTAACTCAATTTTATAAGGTTCGTCAGCAAATTGTTTTGAGGCATCTTCGAACGATAATTCAAATTGCTCAAGTTTAATATCATCTTTAACTATTTTCTTCATCTCGGCTTCAATTTTTTCCAAGTCTTCCGGCGTAAATGGCTTTTCAATATCGAAGTCGTAGTAAAAACCATCTTCGATTGCGGGACCGATTGCGAATTTGGCTTCGGGGCAGAGCCTTTTTACCGCCTGCGCTAAAACATGCACAGCTGTGTGGCGGAAAGCCCATCTGCCTTCAGGGGTGTCAAACGTGAGTATATCAAGTGTGCAATCGGCTGCAATCATAGCTCGCAGGTCACAGACTTCATCATTAATTTTAGCGGCACACGCAGCTTTCGCAAGCCCCGCACCTATGGACTTTGCAGCCTCGTAAGCAGAAAGCGGCTGCTCATATTCTCTTTTAACGCCGTCTTTCAAAGTTATAGTAATCATAAGTTATCCTCTCTCGCAAAAATATCTACAAATCAGTATATCACTAATTATGGAAAATGTCAAATTTTATTGTGATAATGAACAAAAAATATTTTTTATGAATAAAATTGAAAAAAGCATTGAAAAGCGCGGAATTGTCTGTTATAATATAAAGTACGTAAATGCAAAATATGGCAATTACTTAATAATTTAACAGAAAGGAAAGGCGGTGAACGGTATGAAAGCCGGATTAACAGAAATCATTGTCCTCCACGACAACAACGTGCCTGTTGAAAAATTTGAGGAAAAGGCATTAAAAAGCGGGAAAATATTTTTAAACACAATGAAAAAAGCGCAGGGTGAAGGCGAAATCAGAATTACACTCGGAGCTTTCGGCGACGGGTATACGTTCTATACCGATGATACTCCGGTAGCGGCTGTCAGGCTTTTGTCCAAGCATTTCGGAGGCGGGAACGGCGTACGCAACATCTTTGACTCCTTAGCGAACACCATGATTGAAAAAGGTAATGCGTACAGTGCATCAGATGAAAGCGAACACCCCGAAAACATTATTGTTGTTCTGACGACATTCGGGAAAGACAACGCGAGCAAAAGCTTTACTTATAATCAAGTTGCCGAGATGGTCGGGCATCAGTCGGAAATTTATAAATGGAATTTCATCTGCATGACCACCGAACCGCTCGTACCCGAACAACTCGGAATACCGCAGGAGTGCATTATTTCAATTGATAAAGAAGACAAGGATTTCTTTGCTTTAGCACTTGTTGAATTAGCAGAACGGGTGTTAAGTATAGTAAACAAGTAATACTAAAATCCAATAAACCCGTCCTAATATTTAAAAATAAACGCCGAGTTGCTTTTACAAGCAACTCGGCGGAACCGCTAACGCCGTGGGGTATGGCATATAAAACCCGCCGATGGCAGGGTGGGTAAAGTTCGCCTGCAGGTTCGCGCTCCCTTCGTCCGGCGGCGAGCCGCCGGGAGGTCTGCAATCCGCTGACAGAGCAGAAATCCCGTTTTATATGTGTTGGATTATATTAACCATACTTTAACGTACGAAGCAGTGTGTTTTAACAGACTTTTCCGCTAACCCCCGAACGAGCAGGGTTGGTAGAATGGTCTGATTTAAACTTCCTCAAACCCATCCATGAACTCGTCAAAATGCGCCAAGAACATCTCGCCTATTTTATCGGAAAGTTCATCATCGTCAATTGTCGAGAGAAAATACTCGCCGTCTTCCTCAACTTCTTTCAAAACTATAAACTCAATCTCCGCATCCTCGTCTTCTTCCTCGTTTTCGTCATAAGGAATCAATGCAAGGTAATTTACATCTTCATAAACAAGCGCGTCGATAATTTCAAATTGTTCGCCGTCAAGCTCAATTATATCAGCTGTAAGTTCGTCCGTTTCTTCCAAACCGTTGTCTTTTTCAAAGTCAGCCATATTTATACCTTTCTGTTTTGTGTTAAGTTAAGTATACAATAAAAATGTCCTCTTGTCAATAAGAAATACTGCAATTTCTGTTAAATATTTGAAGACATATATAAACAATAGTCAAAATTAATAAACATTCGCGATTAAAATTGTTAAATATGACTATTGACATTGTTGCAAAATTATGGTAATATATAGTCACGGAAGAAATTTCGGAAAGCAGAAGCGGAAACTTATGCGGCGAAAACGGTAAGATTAACGATGGTGAAATTACCGAGTGGGCAGCAAAAGCAGAAGCGGAAGGTGAGTAAGAAACGGAACCGAGGCGAGGCTGAAGAAAGCAACTGAACATTTGTGCTGAAATTTGAGCAAGGTAGGTTCGCTAAAAAGCCTGATACATAATATCTGACGAAAAGAGTTATGTAAATACGACCGGGAAAGGGAGGCGGGTCCAATGGATGCAGACATCAAAGTGCCGAGCGCAGGTTGCGGCTCGCGCGCCGATTAAGCAGTTACTCGAAATCGCGATTAAATCCAAAAACTCAAACGGTTTGAAGATTTAACGGATTTAGGTCGGTACTTCTGCCGGAAATACGCTTAAAAAGGCAAACGAAGACGCAATCGCGCTTAGCAAAAGTCAAAGGTTTAATACCTATTTGAAAATTTATGTGCCGGCAAGAAAACGTCTGTGTTCTGATGTTATGAGTGTCATGAGCGAGCCGGATTAACCGCGAAAAGCGTTTAAATAAAAAATGTAAAGTTTCAAGTAAAACCTGCGAAAGCGACATGAGCGCGTCGGAGGGAGCAAAAATTAATATATACGGCCCGCGCAGTCAGTCTGCGCGGGTTTTTGCGTAAAAAATCTTAAAAACTATAGCATTTTCTTTTCAGATATGTTATACTAATACTAAAATCCAATAAATTGGTTTATTGGATTTTAGGGATGGCGCTGTCAGCTAACAGCGCAAACCCTTTTTGAAAGGCGGCACGGCTTTAAATGAATCATAAACTCAATCTCGGCGCATGGAACAGTGTTTTTGCCGTTCCTTCGGCTGTCGTTGATAACTACATAAAATTAGCGGGCGGCAATAATCTTAAAGTTCTGCTCTTCATTCTCAGAAATGCTGGGGGTGAAATCGCTGTTGATGAGGTTTCGGCAAAAACCGGAGTAATTTCCGACGACGTAAAAGACGCGCTGCTTTTTTGGGAGCAGACGGGAATTTTAGCGATTCGCGAGGATGAATTAACTCCCTCTGATACGCTGATTGAATCCGAGGCTTCCCGCCCCGCCGCAAATTATAAAAAAATCGAACTTGAGCGCGACCCGCATTTTTTCCCGAAGGAAATCGCGCGCGCCGTCCGTAATGACAAAGGTATGGATTTTCTCTTTAAAGAATGTGAGCGGATTTTCGGCAGACCGCTCAAGCATAACGAGCAGAACTCACTTATGGTTATAACCGAAGATGTGGGGATTCCTGCCGAATGTGCGCTGATGCTGGTTGAGTATTGTGCTTCATGCGGGAAGGCGACACCGGCTTATATGAGGAAAATCGCAAAAGACTGGCACGAACGCGAAATATTAACGATTAATGAAGCGGAAAACGAAATAAAAATACTGCGCGAAATTAACAGTTTTGAAGGCAGATTAAAACGGCTTCTTGAAATGAAAAGAGCTTTTTCCGAGAAGGAGAAAACGATTATAAGAAGATGGTCTTCCGGCAATTACGAGGAAGAAATACTTTACGCCGCATACCAAATGACGCTCGACGGCGCGAACGAAATGTCTTTTCCTTATATGAATAAAATTCTGGAAAATTGGGATAAAGACGGAATAAAAAATAAAGAACAGCTCGAAGAGTCACAGAAAAAAAGCAAAAAAAATAAAAAGCAGAATGAGGATTCAAAATCATCGTTTGATATAGATAAAATTTGGCAAAATATTATTGAAAAGTAGGTTAGTATTAATGAATTTAAATACGAAATATTACTCAAAAGCAGGCGAGGAAATTAAACGCCGCAGTGAAGTAAACAGTGAGAAGTTGAACTTCCGCAGGCGGGAGGTTGAAGATAAAATCCCGCAGTATAAAATAATCCGGCAGAAGATGGCGGGAACGGGCGCGAAAATCTATGATATTATTTACTCCGGAGATAATGAAACAGCGCGGGTTGAAAAACTTGAGCGTTTAACAAAAGAAAATCTTAACGCGCAGGAAACCATCAAAGTTCTGCTTGTGAATAACGGCTTTGAACCCGATTACCTTGCAGAGGTTTACACTTGCAAAAAGTGCTGTGATACCGGCGTTTATCAGAATCGCCGCTGCTCCTGCTTCAAGGAAATCGCAAAACGGCTCGCAGCGGAAGAGCTTAATGCCGCTTCTCCTATTAAACTTTGCGATTTTGATTCGTTCGACTTAAATTTTTACACCGAGAATATTAAAGATAGAATGACCCGTAATCTTAATTATTGTAAATCTTACGCTGAGGATTTTCATCTGCCGTGTGAAGGAATTTTCATGCAGGGGGCAACAGGTCTCGGCAAAACACATCTATCGCTCGCAATCGCGAAAACTGTGATTACAAAAGGGTACAGCGTCATTTATGGTTCATCGCAAAAGCTGATAGGAGCAATAGTGAAAGAAAACTTCGGCAGGGAATCCGAGGTTGATTCAGAAGAATTACTGAACAAAGCAGATTTGCTGATTATTGACGATTTGGGAACAGAAGTCGATAACCGATATTATGTTTCCGCGCTTTATAATCTGCTTAACTCCAGAATCAGTGCGGGATTGCCGACTGTCATAAACACAAACTGCGAGGTTTCACAACTTAAAAAACAATACGGAGATGCGGTTGTTTCGCGGATTCTCATGACGGAGTGTCTGCCTTTTTTCGGCGAAGATATAAGAATAAGCCGGAAACATGGAGGAAGCAGATAAAATAATCCTTGCAATTCTGCTTAAAATATAGTACAATATAGAATCAAGCATAATATTCGAGGAAAGGAATATTAAAAGATTGGAAAATAAATTAACGCTTTACGGTTTCAACAACCTTACAAAATCCCTCAGCTTCAACATATTTGACGTTTGCTACGCTAAAACCGAGCGTGAGCAACGCGACTATATCGCATATATAGACGAACAATATAACTCCGAGCGTCTGACGAATATTCTGACAGAAGTTACGGACATGATAGGCGCAAAAGTGCTTAATATCTCTCGCGCCGATTATGAGCCGCAGGGCGCCTCTGTGACGATTTTAGTTGCAGAAGAGAGCATGGTTAAAAATCTTGCCGGCGATAAGGTCATCGCGCACCTTGACAAGAGCCATGTTACCGTTCATACTTACCCCGAATACCACCCTGAAACCTTCCTCGCGACATTCAGGGTTGACATAGACGTGACTACCTGCGGTGAGATTACGCCGCTTTCAACGCTGGATTATCTCATCGGTAGCTTCGATTCGGATATAATCACAATGGATTACCGCGTTCGCGGCTTCACGCGGGAAATCGGCGGGAAAAAGCTTTTTATCGACCATAAAATCACCAGTATTCAGGAGTACATCGACAGAGCCACGCTCGCGAAATATGATGCGGTTGATATGAACGTTTACCAGTCGAATATTTTTCACACAAAAATGTTGATTAAAGACATAGATTTGCAGAATTATCTGTTCAATGCCGATGTTTATGAAATCCCGCCGAAGGCAAGACTCGACATTATGAATAACCTGCGGCAGGAGATGATTGAGATTTTTTCGGGGAGTAATATTTATTGAAATTGTTGACATTGTCAACAAAATGCGATATACTTATGTCAAGGAGTTGATTTTATATGCCTAAAAACACGACAATAAATCTGCGCGTTGACAGCGAAGTTAAAGAACAGGCGGGTGAAATACTTGCGGAGTTAGGTATGACATTGAGCGAGGCGTTCAATTTAATGCTTCATCAGGTGCGCATAGTAAGGGGGTTGCCTTTTGAAATAAAACAGCGGTTACCTTATGAACTAAATGACGGTTACGGCTCATATGTTTGCGAATTCGGTCATATTCACAATTACAGTAAATTCGATTTTGAAGCGGTTGAACGCGAAATAAAGAACCCGAGCACAAAAATTTACAACAATACCGGCGAGATGTGGGCAGATATACACGCGGAGGGCGACAATGCACAAATACAAACCGCAGCCGACCGTTAAATTTAAAAGAGATGTAAAAACCCTAAAGAAACGAGGATATGACTTATCTTTGCTTGAGGACGTTGTAGAAAAATTAGCGAACGGGGAAGCGTTGCCGGAAAAGTACCGCGACCACGCATTAAAAGGAAACCGAAAGGGTTATCGTGATTGTCATATTCAAAGCGATTGGGTTTTGATTTATAGGATTGACAAAGACGTTCTGACCCTCGTTTTATCTGAAACAGGAACACACGCGGATGTTTTGGAATAAAAAATGATTGAGATTTTCTCGGGGAGTAATATTTATTAATGAAAAATTTTAAAAAAAGAGAACAGTTCATAAAAGCTTGTTTCAATAACTATCCTTATGACGAGGACTGCCATGCTTAACCAATCTCGCGCCCCCATAAAAGAAGCCCTTGAAGAATTCGCCTCGCGGCGTGTCGTTCCTTTCGACGTACCCGGGCATAAACGCGGGCGCGCAAACCC
>JAITFV010000164.1 GCA_031281115.1 Oscillospiraceae bacterium
ACCCGAATCTCCCCACCAAAACCAGCCGCCCGCCGCTTCGTGAAGCGGTCGCCACAGAATCGGTATGTCTGCGTCCTGCAATACTTTCAAATGCTCGGAAATCACGTCTATGTCACGCATGAGCAGGTCAAACCCCTCGGGGTCTTCGCCGTTCATGATTTTCGCAAGATTAATATTGGTGTCGGTGGTATAAAAAGCTCTGTACCATGTATCCCGCTCTCTGATATATTCCGACGGCGCGTTCCAGTGCCAGCATAATGTAACGATTGCGCCGAGTTCGTCAGCTTCTATAGTGTGTTCTAAGGTGTTTGACTCGGAGCCGTGTTCAACGCGTGACGGCGTGTAATCCATTACGTCCATTCCGAGAACAGCGGGACGCTTGCCCGTTGTGAGGAATATAACGCCTGCTTCCCCTGCCAAAATCCCGTGGTCGCTGTATTGCCCCGAAAGAATTACATGACCGTAGGAATCGGCTAAATAACTCATGAGCCGCCTTGTGCGCTCTGTCGCGTTCGGGTTGATTAACTTTGCGGAAACATCGAATATTGCAGGGTCTAAGGGTGCGGAGTTCGTAATATGTAATTCTTTCAATTTAATCCAGCCCCAGTATCGCTCAAGAGCAATCGTGTTGGTACCTTCATACATGAATACCCGCTCCATGATTGCATCACCGAAGTCCTCATCACCTGTGAAAATGTAGCCGAGCCGCTCACCGTTCACGGTTACGAAGTTCTCCTTCGTCCCGCCGATTCCGACAGAGATGAAGTTTAAATCATAGAAGCCGTCTGCGGGTATGTCAACTGTAAATACACAGTAGTCATCGCTTTGTTCCAAACCCTCAAGATACTCGCCTGCCGAAATCCGCATATTACCGAAAAGTTCGGCATCTTCCGGCAAGAGCGTGATGTCAACGATTACTTCAGGCGGCAAAAATGCCGCCGCCAGAGGTCTTTCGACCATGTCCGTCGCATCGGAAGCATCGGGAACGTCAAGAAACCAAGGCTCGTCGGGAACATCGTCACTATTGCAGCCCGCAAAAAAAGCAACGCAAAGGACTAAGAGAGCAAGCCCTTGTAAAAATTTAAACATTTTTACCTCGTTTTATTATGGCATTTATGGTAAAATTATACCATACTCCTCCCCCTCTGTCAATCTGAATTTGGCAAAAAACAACAATAAACGGATATTTTGTGCAATGTTTATATATGCGTATGTGTAATTTGTACAGTTTATACAATCTTCAACGAATATCCAATTTGTTATTGACTTTTTGGAAAAATAAGTTAAAGTTAAAGAAGAATATTAAAATACGAAAGGTTAGGTTATCATGAAAGTAAAAATCTTAAACGAAAAATCACTCCCGAATATGCCGTGGGAAGCGAAGCCCGCAGGTTCCGGCGATGTTATTTGGAGATACAGTAAAAACCCTGTAATTATGCGTAATCACATACCCTGTTCAAATTCTATTTTTAACAGTGCGGTTGTACCTTATAAGGACGGCTACGCGGGCGTTTTCCGCGCCGATGATAAATCGCGCAACATGAATATCCACGCCGGCTTCTCCAAAGACGGGCTTAACTGGGATATTGAGCACGAGCGCATAGCTTTCAAAACTGATATTCCCGAGATGGCGCCTTTCCAGTACGGCTATGACCCGCGCGTTTGCTGGATTGAGGACAGATATTATGTAACATGGTGCAATTCTTACAAATATAAACCTACAATCGGTGTAGCTTATACACACGATTTCAAGGAATTCCATCAGCTTGAAAACGCTTATCTGCCTTTCAACCGTAACGGCGTTATGTTCCCGCGTAAAATCAACGGCTTGTATATGATGATGTCCCGCCCCTCGGACAGCGGGCATACGCCTTTCGGCGACATTTACATTTCACAGTCGCCCGATATGACTTTCTGGGGTAAGCACAGGCACGTTATGGGACCGTCAAGAGGTTGGGAGTCCACGAAAATCGGCGCGGGGCCTATTCCGATTGAAACCGACCGCGGCTGGCTGATATTCTATCACGGCGTACTTACAAGCTGCAACGGCTTTGTTTACAGCTTCTCGGCGGCTTTGCTTGACATTAACGAGCCGTGGAAAGTCTTAAAGCGCGGCATTGAATACCTAATCAGCCCGCAGATGGATTATGAATGCTGGGGCGATGTCCCGAACGTTTGTTTCCCCTGCGCGAACCTTGTTGACGCGGATACGGGCAGAATCGCGATTTACTACGGGCTCGCGGATACTCACACGGGGCTTTGCTTCACGACTGTTGACGATGTTATAAACTATCTTGACAATAATTCACAAGTATGATAAACGAAATTAAAAAACATTTAACCGATGACATCATCCCTTTTTGGAAACAGTTAAGGGATGATGAGTTCGGCGGATTTTACGGACGTATGGATTTTAATCTTGAAGTTTGTAAAACCGCGGATAAAGGCGGGATTCTGAACAGCAGAATCCTGTGGTTCTTCTCGAACGCATACCTGACGCTCGGCGATAAAAGCTGTCTTGAATATGCGAAGCATGCTTACGAATTTTTGAAAAAAGCTTTTTATGACAAAAAGCATAGCGGCATGTTTTGGTCTGCTGATTATAAAGGTGAGCCGAAAGACACCGCGAAATACACATATAGTCAGGCGTTCGCTGTTTATGCTCTCGCTTCCTATTATGATGCGAATAAGGATTATGAAGCTCTCGATTTAGCTTACGAACTTGTAAGAATCATCGAGAGAAAATGCCGTAATGAAGCGGGGTATTTAGAGGCTTTCGACTATGAATTTAAGCCCATCGGTAACGAGCAGCTTTCGGAAAACGGCGTTGTCGCCGACCGTACGATGAACACGCTTTTGCACGTTTACGAAGCTTATACGGAATTATACCGCGTTCACAAGAACTATAATATAGCAGCGAAATTGAAGTGGATGCTTGACCTGTTCGCGAATAAAGTTTACAATTCCGAAAAGAAAAGGCTTGATGTATTCTTTGACCTTGATTATAAGCCAATAATAGACTTAACTTCATATGGTCATGACATCGAGGCTTCATGGTTAATCGACCGCGGAACAGACATACTCGGCATTCCGCGGCTTCCCTTCACGAAGATTTTGGCAGAGCAAATTCACGCTGTTGCGCTTGATACTGACGGCTCTGTGTTTAATGAAAACGAAGCGGGAAAGGTTGACACTAAGAAAGTCTGGTGGGTGCAGGCGGAGGCTTTGCTCGGCTTCCTGAACGCGGGCGATGCCGGAACCGCCGAGCAGATTTGGAACTATATTAAAACCAAAATGATTGATTCGCGTTCCGGCTCGGAATGGTTCAACGAACTTCAAAAGGACGGCACACCTATCGAAACGGATATTGTAAACGGCTGGAAATGCCCGTATCATAACGGCAGAATGTGCTTGGAGGTAATCAATCGTGATAACAGGTAATCAGCTCTCGTTCGGCACAGGAGGAATACGCGGCATAATGGGTGAAGGCGCGGGCTGCATGAACGAGCTTGTGATTCTCCGTGCCACGCAGGGGTTCGCGGATTATGTGAAAAGCAACGGCGGCAAGTCAATCTGCATTGCTTACGATACCCGCAATATGTCGCGGGAATTCGCGGAATTTGCCGCAGAAACATTGTGCGCGAACGGTATTAAAGTCTTTATGTTTTCCGATACCCGCCCGACGCCGATGCTTTCGTTCGCTGTGCGCAGCAAAAAAGCTTTCGGCGGGATTTGTATTACAGCTTCGCACAACCCGCGTGAATACAACGGCTACAAGGTCTACGGCGCAGACGGCGGGCAAATCACAGACGAGGCGGCGAATCAGATTTCCGCCTATATAAACGGCTACGATATTGAATCGGAGAAATCGCGGATGCCGTTAGACTGGGCCCGCGAGAGCGGGCTTCTCGCCGATTTGGACGAAGCAGATGCTTTATATTACAGAAAAGTAAAATCTCTTGTCACCCGTAAGGAAACAGTCGCAAATAACGCAGAAAAACTCGGCATACTTTACACGCCTTTGCACGGTTCGGGGAACGTTCCCGTGCGGCGCGTTTTGTCTGAGCTCGGCTTCACGAATCTTGCGGTTGTGAAAGAACAGGAACTGCCTGACGGTGACTTCCCCACCGTTCCGTATCCGAACCCCGAAGAACCGGAAACTTTCAAACTTGCGCTTGAGCAGGCGCAGAATCAGGATATAATCCTCGCTACCGACCCCGACTGCGACCGAATCGGCGTTCAGGCGTGGAATAAAAGCGGCGGGTTTACACCGCTCACCGGCAATCAAATAGGCGCGCTGCTGTCGGATTATTTGATTACCGCGAAAAAAGAAGCCGGAGTTTTACCGCAGAACCCGGCGATAATAAAAACGATTGTAACTACGGAACTCGCACGGGCTGTCTGCGAACAGAATAACGTCACGCTCATCGAAACGCTGACAGGCTTCAAATATATCGGCGAGAAAATAAGTGAGTGGGAGAAGAACCGTAAACACTCGTTCTTATTCGGTTTTGAAGAAAGCTACGGTTATCTCGC
>JAITFV010000169.1 GCA_031281115.1 Oscillospiraceae bacterium
TATGATGTATATGATGACGGGAGACAAGATTTTGAAAAAGTACTTGGCATAGACCCCTGGGGACCGGGCTGCTGCTATGATTGCTACCTGTTTGAAAAGTTAGAACTCATAGAAACTCCGCAACCGATTGTACTCGGGATAAACAGCGGCCAAGGTAGCAATCCCTTAAAAGTAAAAGAACTGTACAAAGAAAAGAAACATAATCTGAACACAGTAGTTTATAATGTAACCAATCAAGAAAATTATTTGGAAGATTTGCGCGGAGTGAGCGACTATGTGAGATACGAAGAGAATTTAAGTAATATATTTAAAAAAACTGATGAAAATTTTCCGAAAAAATTTCATTATATCATAATAGATACTCCTGTAGTTTTTTTAAATTATAAGCAACTCATAGAAAATTGCTTAAAATATCTTACAGTAGGCGGTTATTTGTGTGCGCTTTTTACTGACAATCAAGAAGCGCAAATCCGCAAAGCTTTTCCAAAAGCTGATTATGTTAAGAAAATTCAAAACTGGCTTATTCTCAAATCCTGTCAATAATCCCCGCAACAATTTTTTACACAAACGCTTGACATCTTAACTTTTTTATGTTATGATGGTTGTGTTATATTTAAAATGCGATGATAGGGAACAAAGTTTATTTGCCTTTTTCAGAGAAGCGGCGGTCGGTGCAAGCCGTAAAGTGCAGATTTACCATAACTCACCCTTGAGCAGTCGGCTGATGTAGGGGCGCAATGCGTCCGGTATGTAGGCTTGAACGGGTTCTCCCGTTACAGAGAAGTGCGCTGTCAGGCGCAGATGAGTGGTGCAGCTGAAGCTGCGCAACAAGAGTGGTACCGCGGATTTTTCCGTCTCTTACATTTTTTAAGGGGCGGTTTTTGTTTGCCGCCCGCGAAAGGAAACATTATCATGAAAAACGCAAACAAGTACAAAAAATCCTATTTCCTGCCTCCAAAGCAGTGCTTAAACTGGGCAGGCAGGGATTACATCGACACACCGCCGATTTGGTGCAGTGTTGACCTGCGCGACGGCAATCAAGCCTTAATTGTCCCGATGAGCCTCGAAGAAAAATTAAACTTCTTCAAATTCCTTGTCAAAATCGGCTTTAAAGAAATCGAAATCGGTTTCCCTGCCGCGAGCCGGACCGAGTTTGACTTCTGCCGCGCTCTGATTGAGCAGAACCTGATTCCCGATGACGTAACAGTACAGGTGCTGACGCAGGCGCGCGAGCATATTATTCAAAAAACCTTTGAGGCGCTTCGCGGTGCGAAAAACGCAATCGTTCACCTGTATAATTCCACTTCCGTGGCACAGCGGGAGCAGGTTTTCAAGAAAAGCAAGCAGGAAATCATTGACATAGCCGTAACAGGCGCGGAGCTTGCGAAGAAATTCGCGGCTGAGTACGAGGGAAATTTCCGCTTTGAGTACTCGCCTGAAAGCTTCACCGGGACGGAGCTTGACTTCGCGCTGGAAATTTGCAACGCGGTGGTTGATGTATTTGAACCGATAGCCGACAAAAAATTAATTATAAATCTGCCCGGAACTGTCGAGGTGTCGATGCCGCACGTTTATGCAAGCCAGGTAGAGTATATGTGCAGCAATCTGCACAACCGTGAAAACATCATCGTGTCGCTTCACCCGCATAACGACAGGGGTTGCGCCGTGGCTGACACGGAGCTTGGTCTGCTTGCGGGAGCTGACAGGGTTGAGGGTACATTATTCGGGAACGGCGAGCGCACCGGAAACGTAGATATAATCACATTAGCTTTAAATATGTATTCGCACGGGGTTAATCCGGGGCTCGATTTCTCGGATATGCCGAAAACCGTACAAACTTACGAGCAGCTCACCGACATGAACGTCGGGCAGCGGCATCCTTATTGCGGAGAATTGGTTTTCGCAGCGTTTTCAGGCTCTCATCAGGACGCAATCGCGAAAGGTATGGCGTGGCGCGAGGAAAATAAACTCTCTGAATGGACGGTACCCTATCTGCCTGTTGACCCGAGAGATTTAGGGCGGCAGTATGACGGCGATATTATCCGAATCAACAGCCAGAGCGGCAAGGGCGGCATCGGCTTCCTTCTGAAAAACAAGTACGGCATGGATTTACCTCCGAAGTTCCGCGAGCAGGTCGGCTATGCGGTTAAGGATTATTCCGATAAAAATCAAAAAGAATTGCAACCCGACGAGGTTTATAATGTATTCCGCGACGGCTTCGTGAACCTCGGGAATCCGATTAAATTCACAGAAGTGCATTATGAACAGCAAAAAGACGGCATTATCGCTACGGTTACTGTTAATGTCAATAAAAAAGAGCGCGTACTTGCCGGCTCCGGAAACGGCCGTATTGACGCGGTCAGCAATGCGCTCGGCAAGAGCTTAAATTTAAAATATAATCTCACAAATTATTCACAGCACGCACTTGATATAGGCTCAAGGTCGCAGGCAATTTCCTATATCGAAATAAGAACCGGCGACGGGCGGGTTTCGTGGGGTGCGGGGCTTCACTCCGACGTTACAACTTCGGCTGTGCTGGCTTTAATCAGTGCGATAAACAGAAGCGAAATGCTTTAGAGCGTGTTCACACTATAGTTAGTTAAATTTAGATAGGAATGAATCCAATCTAAATTTTCGCTCGCTACGCGGCGAGTTGCGGTTTCACCGCAACCATAGTCGTTTTAAACGACTATATTTGGAAACTTTCGTTAAATATCAATCGTTTATATTATAAGTGAGGAAAGCGAGGCCGACCGCATGACTCAGACCGCCTCATTCGGTGAGGAATACAGCGTAGAATTCATAGTTAATACTTACGGAAATATGCTGTATAAGTTAGCCGCGGCACAAATTAATAACAAAACGGACGCATATGACGCCCTGCAGGACGTTCTGCTTAAAATTCATGCCATAAAGCCGAACTGGAACGACGAGGAACATCTCAAGGCATGGCTTATTCGTGCTGTAATTAATAAGTGCCGCGATTATAACAAAAGCGTCTGGAATAGGAGAACTTCCGCGCTTGACGAGGCTTTTCACATTTCAAAGAGCGACCCGGATTTTGAATTGCAAAACGCTGTTTCCCTGCTGCCGCATAAGTACAGAATCACACTTTACTTATATTATTACGAGGGCTATAAAATCCATGAAATCTCGAAAATTTTAAATGTCGGTGAGAGCGGTATAAAAAAGCGGTTGGTTAAAGGACGTGAAATGCTCAAGGCTTATTTGTAATTGTAGGGTACACTGTGGTGAAAGGAGAATCGCCGTGAATGAAAATAAGTTATTCAGTTATGTAGATAACGTTGAGCTTTCTGCAAAAATGAAGGAGGCTTTGATTAAAGGCGGAGAGCCGCTCCAAGAGGTGAAAACCTTGCATCGGAGGGGCTTTGCCGTTCTCGGGGGTATGGCTGCGGTGCTTCTCGGGGTTGTAGCAGGTGGGTATATATTCCTCATGAACGGCGGTTTTTTAAGTCTGCCGCCTGATTATGAAACTGATATCGAAATAAACGGCAATGCGGCTTTAGAAAACAATGGCGCAGCTGTAACAAGGATTTATGAAGCGAACGACTATATTATCGAGTACGAAATAACAGTTGCTGTTGAACCCGCAAAGCAGCATTACGACCGCAGTTTTTGGTACAGATACGGCGAAGATTATATATTAAATATTTATAATTCACTTAAATATCATTCGGAGTTCGCAGATTTTGTACCTCGGTTTGAACCGATTCATAACGGCATATATTTCCAAGGTGAAATTCCCCACGAGCATATCGCAAACAATATCAAAATGTATTTACAAGATTCTGTTGATGTGGATATTACCGCTTTAGCGGTCACTTTGGAGCAATTTGTTTTTGACTTTTTAGAGTATATCGCGATGCCGATAGTGCTTATTCCCGAGCCGGTTCCGATTCACGGTTCCGTTGTTACGCGGGAAGATATTCGTTCTTCAGAAATTATTTCAACTATACTCGCGCTCGGTGTTGCGCGGGCGTTTGTTGAGGGGAATGTAAGCGAGTTAGAAATGCTGTTTGCAAGCAGCACTCCCGGGCTTTTCGATTTCGTGAAAGATACGGAGTTATACGAATTTATATTAATTGGAACTGAGTTCGACCCTATTACCCATGAATACTTACACTATTTTATTATTTCAGCAGACGAAGGTGACGGCATTTTCGCGCAGAGCAACAAATGGGTTATGTATACAAACGGTCATCAGATTCAGCAATTCACGCCTGCCGGCAGAGAAATCGCCAAGGCAAATCAAAGCTGGTATACTACAGGCGGGCATGACGATTTGGTCAGCTTCTGTTACTATTATACTACGCTTTACCTGCTGCAGCCGGAAGAATATCGCGAAAGTTATACAGAAAGAGCAGACTCCGCGGCAACAATCGACGCACGTATATGTTGGGAAACGGAAGACGGTTTTATGTATCTTCGTCAGCCTGTCGGCGACTACAACCCTGCGAGGGCGGAGCTCGTTTCCATTGAGGAAACAGACCAGAGTGCCGTAAGATGGATAACCTTAGATTTCTTTGGTGATGCGGGGTATATGTTCCTCGCCGAAACATTGCAATTCGAGATTGTTGCCGAACAATACGCCTGGCGGCTCTCTTCTGTCGAGACAATTTATGATAATCCCGATATTAATGTGGCTTTTATTTATTATTGACATTTCCGGTGTTTTTGTGCTATAATATAAAAAATTATGGAACAAAAAGGAGAATAAAAATGGCAGAAATAAAAGCCTTTAAGGGATTGCGCTACACTGAAAAAGCAGGAGAAATAAAAAGTCTCTGCTGCCCGCCTTACGACATTATTTCATATGAGCAGAGCAGAATTTATCACAGCGCGAACCCTTACAATGTAATTAAATTAGAGTTGCCCCGCTCGCTTTCTGATGACCCGTCGGTTGATGTCTACGCGAAGTCGGGGGAGTTTTTGCGTTCGTGGATTGATGGTGGTTTTCTCAAAAATGACGATGAAGACAGCATTTATGTTTATGAGATGGAATTTGAAATTAACGGAGCGAGGAAAAACGTCATAGGTTTTATTCCGCTTGTTAAGGTTGAGGATTTCTCAAAAGGCATAATCCTCCCGCATGAAGAAACTTTATCTAAAGACAAGTCCGACCGCTTCAATCTTATGGAAGCCACCGGTTGTAATTTCAGTCAGATTTACTCGCTCTACTCCGATGAAAGCGGTGAAATCCGCAATATGCTGTCAGAAGTGCAAAAGACTGCACCAGCTTCGTTTTTCACTGATGATGACGGCGTAATTCATAAATTATGGGCTGTCAGCGAAATTACATTCTGCAAAAAAATTACTGCCCTCATGGCAGAAAAAAAGCTTTACATTGCCGACGGGCATCACCGCTACGAAACCGCGCTCAAATACCGCGATGTTCACTCGGGCGAAGCCGGCAGCTCGGATTATGTGCCAATGATGCTTGTTGATATGGCAGATGACGGCTTGGTGATTCTGCCGACACACAGAATTGTTCGCGACCTTGAAAAATACAATCAAGACGAGATTATCTTGAAGTGCGGGAAGTATTTCAATATTATGTCAAACTTAAACCGCGCCGATTCTGAAACCGCACTTGCAAAGGCTTTTACAAATAACGAAAAAGCTTTTGTGCTGTATTCCGGCGACGGCAATTACACGCTCCTTAAGCTCAAAGATGTAAACATTATGAAGGAGTTCATGCCGGATAAAGGCGACGCGCTGCGTAATTTAGATGTCAGTATTTTGCACACTTTGGTGCTTGAGCGGATTTTCGGCATTGACAGGGAAAATATGGCGAATCAAGTTAATCTCACTTACACGAGAAGCGCGGATGAAGCCGTTTCGGCGATTGACAATGGCAAGGGGAATTGCGCTTTCCTTCTCAATCCGTGCGGCGTGGGTGAAATCGGCGGCGTTGTTTCAACAGGCGGGAAAATGCCGCAGAAATCCACTTATTTCTATCCGAAACTGACGACCGGGCTGGTGATGAATCAGATTAAAAAGTAGTTTTCCCCGCTCTGCCTGCTAACTTTACAACTACACCAACCCCGCAACAACCCTTAGTAACCTCATCGCGTCTCCCGTGCTCGGCGCGCCGCTAATCTCAAACCTCGCCATCTCTTCATCTGTCATCGCGGTCAAACCCGCGATGGCGCGGAGGATTGTTAGGGCGTCGGTGGTGGTGAAACTGACAGACATTGTGCTCCAGGGCGCTTCTCGAAATGAAGTAATAATCAAATCACTATACATTTCTTCGGGATTAACTGTTAAAATATCATGATTATTTCCTCGATTGTAACCTGCTCTAACAAGGAATCCATCTATTTCCATTATAAAGAAAATAGCACCCCCATCATTCAATTCAAAATTTTGCGAAGCCGAAGAAGAATATACGTTTATATAATCCTTTTGATTTATATTATATCTATATAATAGTTCTCCCAAATTATTTTTATTCACAAAATTATAACGCAAAGTGTGTGTTTCACCTATTTCGGTTGAAAATACTATATAAGTATCACTATCACTCGGCCAATATACGATTTGATTAAATTGAGTTTCCGGAATAAATGGTAATGGTAATGAATCAAGAAGTTCTAAAAAAGATATTAAATCCTCTCGGGTTCTTATTCCATTATCCGAAAAATAACCGCTTAAGAACTTTGCAAGCTCTTCATTGCTTGCTTCTGCCATTCTTCGCATATCTGCTAATCTTTCTTCACTCCTAATAATAACCATTGCCGATGAGGTTGCATTTGCACCGATTGAAAATATAACGAAAATAACTATTATTAATAAGAATTTTTTCATGTTGTTGTCTTCCAATATGTTTAAATTTAACGTTTAAATTGTAATTCTAAGAATTGCTTGATTCTCCACTTGCAATCATCTTCACAGAATAAATCATGCCAATTAATTGCTTCAATATTCCTCAAACCATTGTAACATACAACATCGTGCGTGTCAATGGAAAAGGCGCGGTTTTCCGCGCCTTTAAAACCTTATAACCCCGCAACAACCCTTAGTAACCTCATCGCGTCTCCCGTGCTCGGCGCGCCACTAATCCCCAACCTCGCGCTTTGTTCATCAGTTAGCGCAGTTAAACCCGACACTGCTCGAAGAACAGCCAACGCGTCGGCAGTCGTGAGCGGCTCTTCAACAATAAGTTCCTCGACGACAGCGGGAGAAATCGTACTCCACGGCGCTTCTGCAAAAGATGTTATAATCATATCCTTATATGCTTCTTGCGGATTAAACGTTGTTATATGTTCATTGTCTCTTCCACGATTATATCCCGCTCTAACAGTAAACCCATCTATCTCCATTAAATAAAAGATAGCACCGTGTTCATTAAATTCTGATTCCGGCGTGGAGTATACGTTTATGCTACGTCCTCCATTTAAGTTAAGCTTTAACAATGGCACTCTGTTTAAGTTTTCATCATTTGGAATAAAACGAAATGAATATGTTTCATCAACATTTGTTGAGAAAGATATAAAAGTTCTTTGAGAAATAAAGTAATGTGATAGACCACTAAATCTCGTTCCCTCGATATATGGTACTGGCAAAGAATCAATGTATTCTAAAAACATAACAATGTGCTCGCGCCTTGACATTCCATTCCAGATATGTCCTGTGCGAGATAAAAACTCTGCGAGTTCTTCATCACTTGCATTTAACATTTCACGCATTTCAGATAGTTCTTCCTCATTATATATAATAATACCCGCTGGAGCAACGGCGTTTGTATTGATTATTAGTATAGTAAACATAGTAGAAGCGATTATAATTGATAAAAGTTTTTTCATAGTAGTTCCTCCAAAAATTTAATTTAAGATTTAAAATGACCGTTTAAAAATTGAATTATTCTAAACTCACAATCATTTTCGCAGAATAACTCATGCCAATGCCCTAACCGTTCTTGAATGTCTTTCATGCTGTAGCCTACTAAGAGAAGAAAAAGGTATGTCACAAAGGGAGCTTGCGGAAATATCCGGCATTAAACAACCCGCGATTGCGCTGTCTGTGGACTATATCTCCTTTAATCGGGGGGTAATACTTTGTTTTTTTCCTTTTTCGTTCTCGCAATCAGCAGCGGCTTCAAGCATGAATATCTGTTAGTTTTCATAAAATTCTCGGTCATCGCGGCGATTACCCGCCTGCTTCCGACAGCGATTAATATATTTTTCGCCCGTGTAACACCCGTGTACAGCAGATTTCGGTACAACAAGCGCGGCGAACGGTCGGTAAGTGCGATTATAACAGCATTGTACTCGCTTCCTTGGCTCTTGTGAATCGTCACAGCATAAGCGTGTTCGAGCTTCATTGGCATATTACCCGAATAAAAAGCTACGCGTCCATCGAAATTCACGCGCATGGAGCCGTTATGCGGGTCGATTTCGGTTATTACGCCGATGTCGCCGTTGAAAACACCCTTGCCCTTTTCTGCACCTTTCTGCCAAATCACCTCGTAATCATTGACAGTTTGCATAACCTTGTCACCTTCGCGGAAAGTCGCTTCAAATACCTGTAATTCCCGCTTCTCCCTTGATTTGGGGTTCAGCGCGGCTTGCAAGGCGCGGTTTAGCTCCTTGGTGCCTGCGGGACCTATTTTTGTCGGAGTCAGCACCTGTATGTCATCAATCGGTGAGTAGCCGTAAGTCTTTGGAAGCCTTGTTTTCACAAGTTCTACAGTGAGACGGGAGATTTCAAAATCGCCGGGGCTTTCCATGAAAAAGAAGTCTTTGTCGCGGATATTAAGTTCCGGCTCAAAGCCGCCGATAATTTTATGCGCGTTAGTGACAATCAGGCTCTCGGCAGCTTGACGGAAAATCTCTTTCAGTTCTACTGACGGTACTAACTCCGAATCAATTAAATCACCGAGGACATTTCCCGCGCCGACCGACGGCAACTGGTTTGAATCGCCCACTAAAATGAGTGTGGTGTCAAGCTTGACGGCGCGCAGAAGCGCCTCGAAAAGCAAGCAGTCAACCATCGACATTTCGTCGATTATAATAAAATCACGCGAGAGCGGATTAAGTTCATTGCGCTTGAAAGTCAGCAAGTTATCGCCGGTTATATCCACTTCAAGCAGCCTGTGAATCGTTTTCGCGTTCTCGCCCGTAATTTCGCTCATGCGCTTGGCGGCTCTACCCGTCGGAGCAGCAAGAGCGATGCTTTTTTTCATAGTTTTGCAGATTTTTATGACAGCGTTGAGAGCTGTGGTTTTCCCTGTTCCGGGGCCGCCCGTCAGTATAAAAATACTGCTCGTAAGACAGCCGGCGATTGCCTCTTTTTGCAATTCTTCATAGCTTATATTCTCAGCAAACTCAATACCCGCGATTTCGTCCGTATAGTCCTGCTTACTTTTCGCACTCATTTTCAGCATATCGGCGAGCTTGTCCGTAATATACCGCTCGGCTTTGTAATACGCAGTAAGGAAAACCCGCGTATGTTTACCGCCGGACATGACGACGAACTCCCCGCCTTTTACACCATCTTCAAGTGAAATATCGAATGCATCCCGGCTTATTTCGTAATTCTCGCAGACCCCGCCGCGGAGTACTTCTTCCGGCAGGCAGGTATGCCCGGCATCGGCATTGGCGCGGAGAACGTAGGTAATTGCGGCCTTTACGCGCCCCGTGTCGCAGGAGTCAATCCCAAGAGCAAACGCCATCTTGTCCACAGTCTCAAAGTCTGCATCAATGCCCTCACCGCAGAGCAGATACGGATTTTTCTTGATTAAATCTACTGAGGAGTTATCGTATTTCTGCCAGGTGAAAATCGCCGTTTGCGGCGCGAAACCGTATTCAGACAGAAACGCAATAATCGACTTAACACTGCAAATTCGCGCATATTCTGTCGCTATGTAATTTGCCTTATCGGCGTTAATTCCTGTGATTTCAGCGAGTTTGTGGGGGTTGCTTTCGATTATTTCGAGACTTTCCTCCGCGAACTTGTCCGTTATTTTTTTAGCCATTGCGGGTCCTACGCCGCGGATTATACCCGAGCCGAGCCAGCGGCGAATCTCGTCCTTAGTGACAGGCGGCATACGTTCACAGGTCTGCGCCTTGAATTGTTTGCCGTACTTCGGCGAGTCGATATAGCCGCCGGTCAGCGAAAGCTTTTCGCCGTCGGCAATATCGCCGAGATTACCAATGACAGTTATTAAGCGGCTCTCAGCATTTTGTGTGTCGTGGTTTTCTGTTTCAAGCTCAAGCACGATATAACCGTTCGACGGATTTTTGTAAATCACGCCGCCAACAGTGCCTGTCAGGTTGACCAGGGCGAATTCGATGTTTTCGATAGCCATATGCGAACATTCTCCTCTTTCCTGCTTATAAAAACAAGCAGTGCGTGATAGATTAATTTCAAAAAGCAAACAGCGCCGTAGAGCGAAAAAAACGTCAGCAGAAAAAACATAAAATAATACATAAAATCAGCCTCCTTATCGCATTATATGCGGCAGGAGAGAATTAGGCACCAACCATTGTCCTTCTTAATTTCTATGATTTTTAAATGCGGCGCGAGATTTTCAACAACTTCGTCAAGCCGGCTTTCAATAATTCCCGATGTAATCAATATGCCGCCTGCTTTAAGCAGCTTCGGAAAAATCCCGCCCATTTTTATAATTACATCAGCAACTATGTTAGCGGCAATAACGTCGTAATTATCGCCGATTTGTTTTAAAAGCTCTGCGCTTTCGGTTATATCTCCGCAGAACGAAGCAGCGGCAAAGCCGTTAAGCATTAAATTTTCGCAGGCTACTTTTACGGCGTTCTCGGAAACATCGACCATAACTGCGCTTCCCGCGCCGAGCAGCAACGCGCCAATTGTCAAAATCCCGCTTCCGCAGCCAATATCAAGAAATTTAGAGTTTTCAAGCGTGAGACTCTCGAGAGTTTCAAGGCAGAGTTTTGTGGACTCGTGCTGCCCCGTTCCGAAAGCCGAGGCGGGGTCAATTTCGAGAATTAACCGCGCCGCATCGGCACTCCCATTGTTTTCAGGAACGCTTTCCCACGTGGGTTTAATTATCAAACGCTTGCCGACCTCAAGCGGCTTGAAATGCTTTTTCCAGCTATCAGCCCAATCTTCTTCGCGAACCTCGCTTTGCTCCATTCGCAAACCGGCGCACGCTTCACAGATTGCGGCAAGCAGTTCTTTTCCTTGCTTGTCCGTTGTAAAATACAAAGTGACGCGGGTTTCCTGCGTTTTGAGCGGTTCAAGCTCCTCGCCGACATAGTCCCAGTTTTTCACGCCGCTTGTCAGGAAATTCTCAAAATCTGAGGCATCATGGATTTCAAAACCGCTCACGCCGAGGTCTTCAAGGCGGCTCATAAGCGGCTCTAAATCTTCGCTCGTTGTGTAAATGTTAAGTTTTGTAAAGTTCATATTCTCCATTAAGTCCTTTTTTCATTGACAGAGGACAGCTTCGGTTGTATTTTGTTTCGACTTTATTTTTTCACGCCAACCCCGCCACTATCCTCAGTACCTCCAGCGCATCAGCAGTGTCTATCTTCCCATCGCCATTAACATCAGCAGCAGCCATCGCACTTTGACTCCTTATATCATGTTCCAACCCCGCAACAAACCGCAAAATCTCGAGCGCATTTGCGGTAGTTACCCAACCCTCTCCAAATATAT
>JAITFV010000269.1 GCA_031281115.1 Oscillospiraceae bacterium
AATAAACCAGTTTATTGGATAACAGGATTAGACCTTTCTAAAATTCCTTGCATGTAACTGATTGCGATGCCGTAGTTGGTTATCGGTACGCCGGCTTCCCGCGCGGCGCTGTTTCGGAAGCGCATTTCGCGCTGATTCTGCATACAGCCGCCGCAGTGAATTATTAAATTAAACCCTGTTAAATCCTCGGGAAATCCGCCGCCCGAACTAAACTCATAATTAAAATTAAAGCCCGTGCGCTGCTTTAACATTCGCGGGATTTTCACAGTGCCTATATCCTCGCACTGCCGATGGTGTGTGCATCCCTCTGCAATCAAAATCTTATCTCCGTCTTTTAATTTATCAATAAATCCCGCGCCGTGAACAGCATCTTCCAGCACACCCTTATAACGCGCCATCAGAATTGAAAACGAAGTCAGCCCGATTTCACCAGGCGTTAGTTTTGCCGCTTCTGCGAAAACCTGACTATCGGTAATTACGAGTTTCGGCTGTTCTTTAAGCTTCTCAAATGTGCCGCTGAGGTCTTTAATGCCCGTTAAAACAGGCACGGCTTCCGCATCAAGTATGTCGCGGATTACCTGCTGCTGCGGCAAAATCAGCCTGCCCTTCGGAGCCGCTTCGTCAATTGGGATTACAAGCACTACTACATCGCCGCTTTCAAGTAAATCGCTGACAGGGCGGCGCAGAACATCCGGTTCTTCGCCGAGCGCAGCGATTTTTTCTTTTATTTCCTGTACATTGAAAGGCGTGAAGTCGTTACGTACAATAAAATATTTTACGCTGTATTCATCAAAAGCGCGGATTATTTCGCGCTCGTAATCGCCTTCCCCTTCGCATGAACCGACAACTAAAACCGCAATATCTGTTTTACGTAAAATGCTTTTTGTTTTTTGAATCCGCAGATTTCCAAGCTCGCTGTCATCATCGATTCCCGGCGTGTCAATCAGCACAACAGGCCCGATTGGCAGCAGCTCCATCGCCTTGTAAACGGGGTCGGTAGTTGTGCCCTTAACCGGAGAAACCATCGCCGCATCCTGCCCTGTAATCGCGTTCAATAAACTGGATTTACCTGCGTTGCGTCTGCCGAAAATCCCGATGTGCAGCCGTTCTCCGCGCGGCGTTTCGTTAATACTCATATACGGAAATCCCTACTGCCTTTCTTAATTTTTTCGAGATTTTCAAGAGTAACAGTGCGCGTTTTTTCGTTCGTAATTTTTAAAATCTCGCGGCTAATTAACCGCTCACCCGCTGCTCTCGTGTCAGATTCAGCGTAATCAATCAGATACTCCTGTAAAGTAAGCAGCGCGTTCGGGTGGCAGCAGTTTTGAATCTGCCCTGTTTTGCACAATTTCATAAACCTGTCGCCAACCCTCCCCTCGCGGTAGCAGGCGGTGCAGAAGCTGGGAATGTATCCTATATTTATTAACCAGTTTACAATCTCGTCTAAACTGCGATTATCACTGATTTCAAACTGCCTTGTATCTTCTGCGGTTTCCGGCGGGTCATATCCGCCTACACTTGTCCGTGAGCCGCCGCTGATTTGCGAAACGCCGACATCAAGAACTTTTTTGCGGCACTCCCCGCTCTCCCGCGTTGAAATAATGATGCCGGTGTACGGCGCGCTTATCCGCAGGCAGGCGACGATTCTCGCAAATGTGTCGTCGTCAACCCCGTGTGTGAAATTGCTCTCGTCAACACCCTGCGCCCGCCTGATTCGCGGAACGCTCAGAGTGTGAGGACCTACGCCGTATACAGCCTCAAGGTGTTCCGCATGCATAAGGAGCGCAACAAACTCATAAACGCAATCCGCAAGCCCGAACAGCACCCCAAGCCCTATATCGTCAATGCCGCCCTGCATCGCCCTGTCTATCGCTTCCGTGTGACGGGCGAAACAAGACTTCGGTCCCGACGGATGAATTCTGTTGTATGTTTCCTCGTGATAGGTTTCCTGAAACAACAGATAGGTTCCGATTCCCGCTTCTTTCAGCTTGCGATAATCTTCGGTTGTTGCCGCTGCAACATTAACATTCACGCGCCTAATCGCGCCGTTCTTATGATGAATACCATAAATTGTTTTTATAGATTCAAGGACATATTCAATCGGATTTTGCCCGGGGTGTTCGCCTGTTTCAATAACAAGGCGTTTATGCCCCATATCTTGCAGCGCGGTTACTTCGCGCCGGATTTCGTCCTGTGAGAGTTTTTTTCGCGGCATTTCATTATTTTTCGCGTTAAAAGGACAATAAACACAGCCATTCACACAGTAATTCGACAGGTACAGCGGTGCAAAAAGCACCACCCGGTCGCCGTAGAATTCACGCTTGATTTCCCGCGCAATACAAAATAGTTTTTCATTATCGCCGCTCGTTAGAAGCAGCGCAGCCTCCCTGTGGTGAAGACCCTTCTTTTCGCTCGCTTTTTCAAGAATTTCACCGATTAAACTGCTGTTATTCTTGTTTTCCTGTACCCATGCGAGCGTTGCCATGATTTCTTCATGGCTGATAAACTCCCTCGCATTCGGGGATTTTACGTCATACATCGATATAATCTCCCCTCGAAACAACAAATTCACA
>JAITFV010000207.1 GCA_031281115.1 Oscillospiraceae bacterium
AACCCCGACAACATACCGCTAATAATACTTGCGGTTGTAATCGTCATAATTGCGTACATTATCATGATTGTCGTTGTAGACCGTCAAAAGAAAAAGGACAACCCAAATTATAAACGCAAACGAGATAAAAAGCCCGACAGCAAGCCCCAACTCGAAAGCGACAAGCCCCACGGCGTAGTTTTTGGCAAAACAAAAAGCAGAAAAAAGCCGTCATGGGTTTGCAAGCCCGAGACCGAGGACGGACACGCACTAATCACAGGCGGAGCGGGAACTGGCAAGACATCTTGTGTTGCAATTCCAACACTCCGTGCATGGAAAAATCAAGTTTTTGCAATCGACATCAAAGGCGAGTTGTACAAGCACTCCAAAGAATACCGCAACAATATCAAAATTTTTAATCCGACTGTTGAAACTTCATACGGCTATGACCCTTTCTACTGCTTGCGGAAATCTCAAAACCCTGCACAGGAAGCAAGAGCAATCGCACAAGCAATAATCCCCCTGCCAATTGATGTTCGTGAGCCGTTTTGGATTGAATCGGCACAAGCGATATTATGCGGTGTATTCCTCCATTGTAATAACCGTGGCTTGTCTTTTTTGCGGACGATACAGCACACATTAAACACATCGCCGAAACATCTTGTACAGGCATTATCACAAAGCCCTGTTGACGAGGTGCGATACTGCGTTAGTAGTTTAGTGGGAATGGACGAGAAAACATTGTCAGGCATCATGGGCGAGGTCAGCAGGAACATTTTACCGTTCGTTACAGACAAAGATTTAATTTCCGCATTGTCGAGAGATAAAAACATAACCCCCGAAGATTTAGAATTTGGGCATGATGTGTACATACAAATTCCCGAACATTTAGTTAATCAATGGCGGTCGTTATTAACGCTAATAGTCAATCAGTTTTTACGGCACATGGAACAACGCAACGAAGAAAACGCAAAACCTATTTTATTTCTGCTTGACGAGTTTCCACGGCTCGGCAAAATTACCGCCACGCTTGACGGATTAGCAACCCTGCGGAGTAAGAAAATAACTATGTGCTTGGTCGTTCAGAGCCTTGCACAGCTTGATGTAATCTACGGCGAGAAAGAGCGGAAAGTCATTGCCGACAATTGCACGTACAAAGCCGTTTTAGGTGCAGGGGATTATGACACGCAAAAATATTTTAGCGGACTTGCAGGGAAGTATGAAAAGAAAGTCAAATCAAACACAAAAAACAAGGATTTCATGGGGCTAATCGGCGGTACGGCTGAAACCACGCACGAACAAGAAAAAGACTATATCAAATCGCAAGAGTTCAGCAATTTAGAAGATATTATCTTGTTTTGCCCAAACGCTTGCGAGATTGAGAAATCAGCGGATAAAAATATAGCGTTCTGCCGTGTGGAAAAAGTGCCGTACTACGTCAAAACACCGCCTAAGGGTCGTTTTTGAAATGCAAATCAATTTCAAAGCCTCCCTTTTTAGCGGGTTTTTCCTCTTCAAAATCAAAAATACTTTTTGATTTTGTTAAAAACCTTTCAAAAAATCGAGGGCATTAAATCAGAAAATTTTTATAAAAAATAAAATTTGACAGCAGATACTGACAGGGGCGGTCATACGAAAAGACGCACCCCCACCACCCAAAAAAATGTGCCTGTGTTCCATTAGGTTGAACGCTCCGAAAGTCGCTGTATATTGCGGTTTTGCGGTCGTTTGGGTAGTGTGGGTACGTTTCATTATATCGCCCCTGTATCTACTGTAAAATCGAGTTTTTTGTAAAATTTTTCTGAATGAAAGCCGCTACGATTTTTTAATGGTTGGGTTAGCGGGGTTGCTGTAACAAAGGCTTTTGACCCTTGTTTAATTCGGGCGAGGGTAGAAAAGCAACATCTTGAATAATAGCAGTCGCAAAATGCTGACCTTTTTCTTTTTCGGCAGTTACTGTTATTTCCCCCATAAACTGGAGCAAAAATTGACGGCGTTCACTCGTGGTCAACCATTCCCAATTCTCGTTGAAATCCTTGATTATATCTGTCTTATTGACCGGCATTTCGTCTTGTATTGTGTGCAGCTTTTCTAATTCTGCGTTGATTATGGCTGTTTCTTTATCAACAAGCCTTTTAATTTCACGGTAATTTTCAAACGTCATTTCGTCGGCAACGTAAAGCGACATTGCTTCACTTTCTTTTATTTTTAGCTTTTGTAGTTTTTTCTCATATGCTTTAATCTGTGCTTGATTTTCCTGTTTTTTCTGCGACTCAATTTCGACTTGCTCAGCGGCATCTAAATCCACAAGCCCTGTTATGTATTCATAAAAAGCAACCTCTAACTTTTTATGGCTGATACTGCTTGACGTACAAGCCTTAACGCTTTTCTTTTGGCAACGATAGCTACTTGTTATTGATTTTGTGCCGTCTTTTAGGGTGTTATAAATATTATGTGTAACCATTTTATATCCGCAAGTGCCACAACGTAAAAAGCCCGAAAAATAGCTTTCTTCTCTCGGCTTTTTTGTCGGTGTTGATTTTTTGTTGTTTTGCAAGATTTTTTGTGCTATATCAAATTGTTCTTGTGATATAATCGGCTCGTGCTTGCCCTCAACTGAATACTCGTTTTCCTCTCGTATATGGTGTCGGACATTTCCTATATAGTTACTATTGGCAAGCAATCGCCGAATAGCCGTACTGCCCCATGTTACATCATTCTTTGTACCAATTTTGCGGACGTTCAACCGCCTTGCAATATCATTTATTGGCACACCTTGATTAACGAACATATCAAAAATTTCCTTGACTATTTCTGCTTCATATTCGTTGATTGTTTGTACTTTTTGATGTTTCGGGCGGTCATAGCCATAACTGACATTCCCGCCGATAGTGTACCCCTCACGCACTTTACGCTCAATGCCCACCTTGACACGTTCAATTATGTTTTCACGTTCAAATTCTGCGAAAATCCCTATGATTTTCAAAAACATTCGCCCCGAGGCGGTTAAAGTGTCGATAGATTCCGTCAAGCTATTGAAAGAGCAGTCTTTTTGGTTGAATAGGTCTATCAGGTACACTAAATCGGCGGTACTGCGTGTTAATCGGTCAATTTTGAAAACTAACACGTTTTTGACATCGCCGTTTTCAATGTCCGCTATCATTTCTTGGACAGCAGGACGTTCCGTTAAGTTTTTACCGCTTATTCCTTCGTCCATATAAATTTTGAAAATTGACCAGTCTTTGACCCTTGCGAAGTCCTTTAGTTTCTGTTCCTGCGCCCGAATTGAAAAGCCCTCTTGTGCTTGTTCCTCGGTTGATACTCTAACATAGATTGCCGTTTCCATTACGTTTCGCTCCTGTCATTTGTATTTGACAGTTGGGCTTGTTCGGCTCTCTTTTTTCTTGGAATTGAGGTTCTTAAAAAGAATTTCATCATTTCTATTTGTACGTCTTTAGGTAAAATGATTTTTTTCTTTTGTTCGCCCTTAACTCCGTTTTTCATGGCATAACCCTCCACATAGAATTATATGGCTATTGTGGGGAAATTATCACATGAAAAAACCAAGAGAAACACACGCTTTTCTCTTGGTTTGGTTTTTCTTATCCTGTACACCCCCATAGCCCAAACAAAGTGATTCGGAAGGTCATCTTCAATGGCAACATAAAATATAGCCTCACGACCATGAACGGCGGCAAAATGCTGAACAGTGTAACCATCATATATTCCGAACATAGTTCCGTCTGCTGTGGTATAACGTAAAACAAAATCAGTTTCACTCTTGTCGTGGATAAAGTCAAGCAATACAAAGGTGTGGCTGTAAAAAGCCGATTGTATTCTAAATCCTTCGGGGAGGTAGGTGGGGCGTAAGTCGTGATTGAATGTTTCGGGAGTGATTATCACATCATCTCTGAATTCATGTCGAATAAAATCATCTTCAATCCACGGAATTATACTGCGTGTGAACGCACGAACAGCGGGATTTGTTCCCAACGCTACAACCATTATCACCACAGCGGCAGCGGTTGCTAATTTCGGCATGACTTGTTTTAACCTCGCCTTGCGGTCTTTTCGGCGAAGCATTTTTCTGATTTTGTCAATACCTTTCTCGTATTCGTCATCAAAAATATGGTCGCAGGGTTCGTTCTCATATTGTGCTACCTCACGCTCAAAATCTTCCTTTAACGCACGAGCAAGAACAAAATCGAAAACTTCTTCATGCAAACTTCTTTCTTCATTCATTGGTAAATCCCTCCTTTCTAAGTTTTTCTTCTTGTTGCTGTTTTCCTACGCTGATTCGCTTGCGAACGACAACATCACTAAGTTCGAGAAACTCGGCGATTTCGCTATTCGAGTAACCCTCAACGAGTTTGAGCAATAGCGGGCGTTTGTATGTAGCACTCATCTCTTGGATAACCGCCACCATTCGGTCATAACCGTCTTTGGCGATAACGGAATTTGCTACATCCAGCGTTATTGCCGATTCGACAGATTCGAGTTCTTCATCGGTTGCCAAATACGTCCGTTCACGCTCGCGTTTGTTTTTCTTGTAGTAATTCTTCGCAATGCTACTACTTATTACTCCGCAACGAAACTATTGCGTTTATTAGCTTGCATACTTAGCTGATTTGGCTTGAAAGAAGCTCTTAATGTGTTCCGTGTCATTTTGGAAAGTTTTCATAACACCTCTTGCC
>JAITFV010000106.1 GCA_031281115.1 Oscillospiraceae bacterium
ACCCCGTCAGCTTCGCTGCCACCCCTCCAAGGAGGGGAATTTTCTTGAATTTAGCAGTACCCAATTCCCCTCCTTGGAGGGGTGGCAGCGAAGCTGACGGGGTGGTTTAATAATTGCACATTATATATCAAACTCAATTTTATTTATACTTATAAAACGAAATCTTCTCAAACCCGTCGAGAAGCTCGCCTGCGTGCTTGAACGCTATGCCTACGCCCCGCGCTACGCACTCCGCGGGTTTGCCCGCAACGATACACGGCGCGCCTACAAACGAGGTAATAAGCCTGTCAAGCCCGCCGAGCAGCGCGCCGCCGCCTGTTAAAACTACGCCGTTTGTATGTATATCGCCGACAAGTTCCGGCGGTGTTTTTTCAAGTACACTGCGAATCGCCGCAATCACCTCTTCAATGCAGCCGGTGAGGGCTTCTTGTATATCCATGTCGTTTATCTCTAAGCTCTGCGGCAAGCCTTTTAAAATACCGCGCCCTTTGACAGCCATACTCGCCGTACCGTCCGGGTCGTAGACGTTGGTAATTGCTTTTTTAGCAGCTTCGGCAGTTTTTTCACCGATGATGAGTTTATATTTCGAGTTCATGTGTTTGATAATCGCCGCATCCATCCTGTTCCCGCCGACTTTAACAGACGCCGAGCTTACTATGCCGTTGAACGAGGCTACGGCTATATCGGTAGTGCCGCCGCCTATATCGCCAACCACGACGCCGTTGGGTTTTGTAATATCGATGCCCGCTCCGAGCAGTGCCGCGACAGGTTCTTCAATCAAATATACCTTCCGCGCACCTGCAGACATAGCAGTTTCCACGAGAGCGCGCCTTTCAACATCGGTGACGAACGACGGCACACAAATCGCTATACGCGGCTTAATTAACATATTTCCGCTGACCTTGCGCACGAATTCACGAATCATGATTTCGGTCATGTAGTTGTCGGAAATTACACCCTCGCGAAGCGGGCAAGCCGCGATAATATACTCGGGTGTTCTCCCGAGCATTTTATATGCCTCGCCGCCCACAGCTATAACTTGCCGCTTTTTCTTGTCATAAGCGACAACGCTGGGCTCATTGAGGACAATTCCTTTGCCTCCGAGCGTTATGATTATATTGGCTGTTCCGAGGTCGATTCCGATATCCACCGATGACATATGATTTACGTCCTTTATTAAATAAATTTAAGCAGTGATTCTTTTGTATTTTCTGCTTGCTGTGTGATAACTTTATCAAGTAAAACTCTCAGTTTTAAGCCTATTTCTTTGCCCTTATAACCGAGCTCGATTAAATCGTTTCCGCCGAGCGCAAGTTTTCCGATTGTAAAGCAATCGCCTCTGTCAATAATTTCCCGTGCTTTTTCAATTACTTGTTTGTGCTTTTTTATCTCTTCTTTTACAAATTCCGCTTTTGCGCTGTCGTCAGCAATCTGCACCTCACAAAGCTGCAATAGTGTGTCAAATCCGAATTTATTGAGCAGTTTTTTTACGCTTATTTCATCCGATTTTAAATCTTCGTTATGATTTGCAACTAATAGTTTTACTTTATTAACCGTTGCAGTATCATAACGCAGGCGGCGCATTGTTTTTTCGGCGATTTCCGCGCTTTTGGCGGCGTGTCCCTTGAAGCTGCCATGATTATCGGCGAATTTAAAGCACTCCGGTTTCGCTATGTCGTGAAAGAACATTGCAAGTCTTAAAACGCGAACCCTCGGAACGACTGATACAGTCTTTGCGATATGTGTCAGAACATCGTAAACATGGAATTTATTACGCTGGTCAAATCCGGCGCAGATTACAAGTTCCGGGAAAATCACACCCAGTATATCATAATATTCATTTATTATTTTCTCGGCATGCTCACCAAGCAGCAGTCTGTCGAACTCGGCTTGAATTCGCTCGGGTGCGATTTTAAGCAGGTTGTTTTTCAGTTTACGAACAGCATTTCCGGTATTCTCCTCGCAGGCAAATCCGCGCTCCGACATGAAACGCAGTGCGCGCATTATGCGCAGAGCGTCTTCCTTAAACCGTTTTTCGGGTTCACCGACACAGCGCAGTATGCCGTCCTTTAAGTCCTGCTCGCCGCCGTAAACGTCGATTAAACCTGTTTTTTCAGAGTATGCCATCGCATTGACTGTAAAATCGCGCCTTGATAAATCGGATTTTAGGTCTTTCGTGAATGTTACGTTGTCAGGGCGGCGGCTGTCGGAGTAGTTTCCGTCGGTTCTGAAAGATGTGATTTCGGCTTTGCTTTTATCAATGTCCGATATGACCGCGATTGTTCCGTGCTTTTCGCCTATATCAACTATTTTGTAACCGTCAAAAACAACTTTTATTTCTTCGGGAACCGCGCTTGAGGCGATGTCGTAATCGGGCGGGGTTATGCCGCTTAAATAATCACGCACACACCCACCGACTACATAGGCGTCATAACCCGCGGCTTCAAGGCGTTCTATTATTTTTTTTGCATTTTCCGGTAGTTTCATCGTTTTTTCCTTATTATTGCTTTGAAGGAATCCTCGAAAGGAGGCTTTATAATGCCGTTTTCGGTGACAATTGCAGTTATTAAGTTCGCAGGCGTAACATCAAACGACGGATTGTAAATTTTAATACTTTCATTTTCCGGCGCGAGACGTTCGCGGAAATAGCCGGTATGGATTTCCGCTTCATCACGGGTTTCTATAATAATATCCTTGCCGCTTTTGCAATTCAGGTCGAGCGTCGAAGTCGGGCAGAAAACATAAAAAGGAATCTTGTAATGTTTCGCCAAAACCGCAACCATGCTTGTACCGATTTTATTTGCAGTATCGCCGTTCGCCGCGACGCGGTCGCAGCCGACAAAGCAGGCTTGGACTCTCCCCTCGCTCATAACCCTGCTCGCCATATTATCGCAGATAAGCGTTGTATTTATTCCCTCTTCCGAAAGTTCAAACGCCGTCAATCTCGCACCCTGCATAAGCGGGCGGGTTTCGCAGCAGTAAACATTGAATCTGTAACCGCGCTCATGACCTAAGAAAATCCCGCCGAGAGCTGTTCCGTAGCGCGAGGTTGCAAGCGGGCCCGCGTTGCAGTAGGTCATGATTCCCCAGTTGTCTTTGACGAGTGTCAGCGCGTATTCAGAAATACTTCTGCAAACCGCGACATCTTCATGCTGAATCTGCCGGCATTCATCACCGAGAGCTTTTAAGACACTCTCGCGCTTCTTCCCGGCCTTCTTCGCAGCATTCATCATGCGTCCGAGCGCGTGGCTCAAATTTACCGCTGTCGGGCGGGTGGAATTCAAGGAGTTCTTGATTTCTTTCAGTGTCCTATGAAAATCCGCTTTCGCCGGTATGCTTTTCGCCAGTACGTAAAGCGCGTAGGCGGCGAAAATCCCGATTGCGGGCGCACCTCTGACTTGCAAGGTCATAATAGCCTCGCGCATTTCTGCCGCTGTTGTAAGGCGCAGTTCTTCGGCTTTTCCGGGAAGCTTGGTTTGGTCTAAGATTATAACCGCAGTCTCATCGGATGAAAGCCTGATGTTGTCAAGCATTAAAGCGCTTCCTCGTTCTCTATGACGAGCCCGTGAGCCTCATACGAAATCATAACGGAATATGCCATATGAACGCTCGCGGTTACTGCTGTTGAAAAGTCCATCTTTACTATATCTATATCTCTTTGCGCGATGAATCGGTTCACGTCTTTTTCCAAGTCGTGCGTAGTCGCCGCTGTAAAAATCCTGATTTTCATCTCAATCCCCCTGTTTATTTGAATTTTTCTACTGCCTTTTTCACCAATTGTTTGAACAGCGGCGCGCTGCCGGCTGCCGCTTCCATGACTTCTGCGTGGGTAAGCGGGTTGTCGGTCATTCCGCAGGCTAAGTTCGCGATAAATGAAATCCCGCAGATTTTCATACCTGCGTGGTTTGCGACAATCGCCTCGCAAGCCGTACTCATACCCACTGCGTTTGCGCCAAGCGCGCGGAACATTTTTATTTCAGCGGGGCTTTCAAAACTCGGGCCTGTCGCTTGCGCATAGATGCCTTCATGAAGCCCGATTCCGAGCTCCTTTGCAGTACTTCGCACAATTTCACCGAATTCTTTATTATAAATCTCGCTCATATCGGGGAACCGCGTACCGAGGTCGCAGAAATTTTCTCCAATCAGCGGATTGGGTGCAAAGTTTGAAATCTGGTCGGTTATGAGCATAAAATCTCCGGCTTTCATCGCCGCATCAATACCGCCCGCCGCATTTGTGAGAAGCAAGGTTTCAGCGCCCATGAGCTTCATCAGCCGCACAGGCAGCACAACATCACTCATGCAGTAAC
>JAITFV010000174.1 GCA_031281115.1 Oscillospiraceae bacterium
ATGCACCAACTTCTCCGTTGGTGCATATTCTGTAGCAGTAGAGATTAGCGAAAAATGTCAAAACTAATCGAAACTAAGAAAAATTAATGAAAGAGAGGAAAAAAGCAAATGAGTTGTGAAAGACAAAGCAACTGCGGGCACGGGCATGAGCATGGGTGCAGCAGGCAGGAATACAACTGCCGCGATGACCGGAAAGTTATCAAGCACCACCATATAGTCAAGCACAAGCATGACATTATCAACGAGTATGATGTTATCCACAGGCATGACCATCACTACTACGATGTTGTCAAAGTTCGCGAGGAACACAAGCATCATGACCACAGAAATCATAAGCCTGATTATTGCCCCGAAGGCTCTGAATGCAGCATAAGCACAGTTGGCGATAACACTTATTGCGAGAGCGGCTGCGAAGAATAATACCCGAAGCTTAAAAAATTCCCGCTGCAAAGCAGCGGGAATTTTTAAACAGTTCTGTCAAGCTTTTTAAGTAATTCTGAAAGGGGAACTATTAATGTTCCCATGGCAAAATTGCTTATGGCATGAGTAACATCAAAAGGCAACCCTCTGATTATATACGCTATAACACCCTCAAAGCTTCTTACTCCGAACATCAGGAACGCATCCACAGGCACACAGAGCGTTCCGTACGCCAGCCCGTGTAATCCGCATAAAACCATATATAGCGGAATTTTTGCTTTTAAGGGGAGTTTTAGGTTTCCGGCGACCATAAACATTCCCCATAACGGCAGCCATATATATAAATGCAGCAGCCACCAAATCGCGAAGCCTGCCATTGCTCCCTGAAGCATTACGAAAATATAAATAGGTATCAAAGCCCGTACATGGTAAGTAAGCGTGAAAGCTGCGATAAAAAGCCCGAGAAAATGGACGCCCGGTATGCTTTCCATTGCGATTTTTGTTGAGAACATTAAAGCGCCGAGCATGGCGAAAACTGCTAAATTTCTAAGCCGACGTGTGGATGAACGCATAAACTACGCCCTCTTCTATATTTGTGCCGCCTACCCCGGTCACAGCCATTTCGCCGTCAATGTAAAAAGCCCACCAGTAGCCGTCCTCCATAAAATCGGCTCTTACGCCGTTTACGTAAGTTACGAATTCTTCGTTATCGGTTATTCCTGCTTCAAATAAAGCCGCACCGATTGTAATTTCGTTTGTGTGAACATTCCATACGGTCGTTGATTCAAAACTGTGAATGACTTCAAACCTGAAAGCCGTTTCTCCCTGACCTATGTCCTGTGGTATTATTTCCGATGTTTCCGCAGAGTCTGTGTTTACAACCGGATTGTCATTACAACCTGCTGCGCTTACCGCAATCAGCGCAATCAAGAGCAACGACAAAATAAAATTTGCACTTCTTTTCATTTTGCATTTCTCCTTAAACAATTAATTTTTTTGAGCGATGAAAACCGGTTTCGCGGCTTCCGCTACGTGAGCGTATCATCATAAAGGGTAAAGTCTTCCGGCTTAGCGCTGCAATTCTTCGCCTTCTCAGTATTTTAAAACACCAATGACATTTAAAACCCGTCCTAATAGAAAATCACACCGCTTAAACGGCAAAATTTACGTCATACTGCGTTGAAATTTTCTTAAATATCCACGATATTCGCAAAAATTTCGCCTTGTCTGACGAAAAATTTGCTCGTTTATTCAATGAACTTTCTATTAGGACGGGTTCTCAAAACTTTGCGGAAGTTTTGCTGAAGAATTATAATCACACATTACGGCGGCGAACCCGCACAGGTTTTTCACCTGTTTCCTTTTTCCCGTACTCAAAGAAAATTATAACATTAAACAGTTGCTCTGTCAATAATTTTGTGCTATACTGAAAACATGACAAGAAATTTTATATTAATTGCGGTGATGCTTGTGCTTTCTGCGTTCTTTTCATTCAGCGAAACAGCGTTTACATCAGTGTCGCGGATTAAACTGAAGTACAAGGCAGACGGCGGCTCAAAAAAAGCGAAAACCGCGCTTGCAGTGCTTGAAAAGTACGACAAAGCGCTGTCAACGATTTTAATAGGCAACAACGTGGTAAACATTCTGCTTACCGCGCTTGCGACCGTGCTGATTATGACGCGGATTTTACCGCCGCAAATAGCCGAAACCTACGGCGTGTTGATTACAACAATCGCAGTAACATTTCTGACGCTGACTTTTGGGGATATACTCCCCAAAACGATTGCACGAATAAAAGCCGAAAGTTTTTGCCTTGCGTTCGGCGGGCTGCTGCGGGTCATTATAATAATTCTGACGCCGTTCTCGGCGGTATTTTTGTTTTTTCAAAAGAGATTAACTAAGGCACTAACGAGCGGAAACGAAAAAGCCGTCAGCGTGACAGAGCAGGAGCTGCTTCATTTTATTGAGGAAATTGAGGACGAGGGCGTCTTGGAGGAGCAGGAATCGAAGCTGGTTCAAAGCGCGCTCAACTTCGATGAAACCACGGCAGGGCAGATACTGACGCCGCGGGTAAATATTGTGGCGGTTTCAATCAATGAGGATATAAATAAAGTCCGTGACGTGTTTCTCACTGAGGGATATTCGCGGATTCAGGATTATAAAAAAACGATTGACCATGTAACAGGTACGCTTCACAACAAGGAATTTATGAAATATTTTATTTCAGGAGAGGGTTTCAGTATTCGCGAAATAACGCGGGAAACGTTGTTTGTACCGGCGCTGATGAAGATTTCCGAAGTGCTGAAGCTTATGCAGAAAGAAAAACTTCATCTCGCCATTGTGGTTGACCAGTACGGCGGGACGGAGGGTTTGGTAACGCTTGAAGACATACTTGAAGAGCTTGTAGGTGAAATTTGGGACGAAGGCGACGAGGTCAGCTCACCTATAATCTTTACGGCTGATAATGTTTTTGAGGTTTCGGGAGA
>JAITFV010000191.1 GCA_031281115.1 Oscillospiraceae bacterium
TGTTAATGTATAAAACATACGGAAACGACTTTGTTTCGGGGATTTACGACAGTTTTACCGCCGCGTATCCGCCTGCACAAAATTTTGCGCAGCGGCAGGCAAATCAAAACACGATTTCAGGAGCGGGGCATGACGCGACAGTCGGCAGAGCACTGCGGGGAGGAACAGGCGTAGGTACGGCAGTTGATTTCAGCGATACGTTACCGTTGCTGTATTACCTTTTTATGGAGAATTTTGCGGCAGACGGCGGCATGATTTACGGCACAACACCCGCGCAGTCAATGAAATTTTACAAAGGAACAAATCCTGTTGATAACTTATGGGCGATTCGCCCTGTCGCGGGTTTTTCTAACGGTAGGATTTTTGAAGAAACAATCGGAGAAAGTGCATTCTACCCGGCAAATAATTTCGAGCAGATTCCTTTATTACCGTCAGGCGGCTCAATTTCGCTAAGAGGCTACGGTTTGCAATCCGGCGGGAGAAGCGCAACACATGAAATGCTTTACGAACTCGGTAGAAACTCAAGCAGCCCGTTCATAAATATCACTGCCCCGAACGACGGCAGCAGCGCAAGCCGTTACTATTTGGTGATTCCGAAAGATACGCTGCAGGTAACGTCAACCTACGCCGCCTCAACCGGCAGGCAGGGCGCGGATGTTTATCCGCTGACCAAGGGCGTTCCGGCGAGAATCAATACGCGAGGTCAATATACATATCTGCTCGTAGTGACATTTAATCAAAACATATCATCAAGCATAACTTTCTCGTGGTCAGCAGCAACCGCAAATGATTTAACAGGTGCAGTTACGTTATCTCCGGCGGTGCCGAGATTCGGGCAGACGATTACTGCAAGCATGAATACTGCCGGCACGTATAATTTCCGCTGGATGGCTGACGGTGTGGCAGTCGGAACAAACTCCGATACATATACAATCACGATAAATGACATCGGGAAAGTAATTAGAGTGGAGGTCACAGAAATCGGCAAAAACGGTACTTTAACTGCGCAGACTTCATCCGTTGTAAGAGCGGCGGGACCGCCGCAGCCCGAAGCACCGACTGTTTTTGCTGTGTCGAATTCGGGAGTGATTCTGAATGCGGCTGAGGGTTTTGAATATTCAAACAACGGATTGTTCTGGCAGGACAGCCCTGAATTCATCGGCTTACTGCCGAACACGGATTATAATTTTTATCAGAGAGTGAAAGCAACCGTTACAACCGATGCGTCTGCACGGAGCGGCGCACTCAGTTTTTCAACAACAGATTCGCCGGGAATTATCTTTTTTGTCGGCAGCAGTGAGCAATTTGCTCTCGCTCTTGCCCATGCGGATAACAACAGCACTATAACACTGACGGATAATATAATTCACACAAGCGCGGTTACAATTGTAAACAAAACTGTCGCACTCGAACTCGGCAATTTTAATTTAGAAACAGGCGCGGTATTTATAGACGGCGGTGTACTTACGACGGGCGGCACAGGCACGTTCACGGGCGATGTCACGGGCGCCCGCGGCGGAACGTTTAATGGCACGACGTGGTTTACTGCTGACTATAACAGGAACGGCGGCACGGGTGAGATACCGGATGAAGCGCATTTAATAAGCGGCTCAACGATTATGGTTGCAAGCGCTTCAAGCCTTACGAGAGCGGGTTTTGTTCTCGGTGACTGGAATACCGCGGCAGACGGAAGCGGCACAACTTACAAAGCGGGCGATACGCTTACCGTAACAGAAAATATCACACTTTTTGCACAGTGGAATTGCTTTCATCTTACGCAGAGTGCAGCCGACTGCACGAGATGCGGGGATTGCGGCGTTGCACTTGACGGAAAAACGCACGACTTCGGAATCAGTAACGAAAATGGTACTCACAGGTGTAAAAACTGCGCTGTAACCGAAACCTGCTCACCCAACACCCCCGGCTCAAACTGCACAACTTGCAATTACAGAACACCCGGCGGCAGCAATAGCGGAGGAGGGGGAGGCGGCGGTGGTAGCGGCGGAAGCAGCAGCGGCGCACATACTCCGATACCTCCCGTAAATATAATTCAAAGCGGTACAGGCACTATGATTTCCGGTTTTAATATTCCGCGAGTGATGATTACTGCAGCAGCGGGGAGTCTTCCGGTGATTCAACTGCGGGTATCAATTACGGGCAGCCAAACAATTTCTGCAGGTTCCGGCAATGCGGGACAGAACGCGGTGTTAGTAAGACTGAACACAGCGACAAGAGAGCTTGAGGTTGTATCTGCCGCGGTAATCGCAGCAAACGGAAATGCAGCACTCAATATAGCGCAGACAGGAGATTATATTGTTCTTGTTCGCAAAACCGGCGATATTACCGGAACCGGTGAAGTCGGAACATCCGATGCGCTGGCACTGCTGCGGCACATAGCGGGAATTTCCGAGTTAAATTCAATTGAATTGTTCGCCGCGAACGGAAAAATCGGCGACGTGGGGACAACAGACGCATTAAATATCCTCAGATATGTCGCCGGAGTTATAGCCCTTTAATCTAAGGCTTCCAAAAAACCTGTGTTCACGAACACAGGTTTTCTGCTATGCTTTTTGAATTGCTCGCTATCCTCGATAAATGCCTCACTGTTTCCAAGAAAATCGTTCCGCTTTTTATGCTGTACTCTGCGTTAGAGACGCGCTCAAGATGAAGGGCTTTACAATGCTCGTATACCATTTGGATTTCATCGGTTAAAGCGGTAATATCAGCGTGTGATTTTTTTGCAAACGCATCAATCACATCAACATAACAAGCCATTGTTTTCCCGCTTAAATCCCGAAGTATCGCAAGGATTTCTTCGGAATACTCCAACCTGCCGTTACGCAGTTCTTCCGCTTTTTTCGCTATTCCAGCAGTGTGGTCGTTAATTCGCTCAAGACGTGTTAAATTATGCATCAGAGTAGCAATAAGCACGTTTTCGGCTTCGCTGAGCTTTTCATTGTATAGCTTCGTCAGGAACGACCTGATTATTGCGTTTGCTTTGGCGGCATCCG
>JAITFV010000240.1 GCA_031281115.1 Oscillospiraceae bacterium
CACCGCACCGATTTTGCCGCCGGTGAAATCGCTTTCCTCAAGTACCGTTGTCGGCATATCCGCGCTCTCGCCCGAACCGCTGAAAACATTCTTCGCGGCGTTGTGCGTTTTTTCAGCTTCTTCCGACCCGTGAACGATTTTCGTCATTTCGTAAGCAAGCCGTGCTTTCGCTTCGTTAAATTTCGCGCCGCTGTCTAAGTTCATCGCTTCTATTTCCTCAATCGGCACAAAAGTCAGCCACTTGAACAGATTGATTACATCAGCGTCATCAACGTTGCGGAAGTATTGGTAAAAATCGTAAGGTGAGCATTTGTCGGCGGCAAGCCACAGCGCGCCTTTTTCGGTTTTACCCATTTTCACGCCATCGCTTGTTGTAATAAGCCTGAACGTCAGCGCGTAAGCTTTTTCACCGTCAACGCGGCGCACCAAATCCGCGCCCGCTAAAATATTCGACCACTGGTCATCGCCGCCCATTTCCAGCTTGATACCTTTGGTTCTGAACAGGTGCAAAAAGTCGTAGCTTTGCAAAAGCATATAGTTAAACTCAAGGAACGAAAGCCCCTTGCCTTCATAGCGCGAGCGGAAACATTCGGCGGTGAGCATTTTATTAACAGAGAAGTGCCGCCCGATTTGCCCTAAGAACTCAAGGTATTTTATATCCGCGAACCAGTCACCATTACGGACTATCTCTGCATTGCCGTCGGTGAAGTCGATAATTCGCTCCATCTGCTCACGGAAACGCTCACAGTTGTGGTTTATTTCTTCCTGTGTAAGCATTTTTCGCAGCTCGGTTTTGCCTGTCGGGTCGCCGATGAGCGATGTCGCGGTGCCGAGCAGCGCGTAGGGTTTATGTCCCGCAAGCTGAAACCTGCGCATGGTGACAAGTTGCAGCAATCCGCCGATATGAAGCGAGTCGGCTGTCGCGTCGAAGCCGGTGTAAAAACTGACGCTTTCGGTGTTCAGCAGTTCCTCGATTTCTTCGGGGTGGCTCATTTGCGCGATTAAACCGCGCGCTTTAAGTTCTTGAAACAGTGTCATTACAAACCTCCGACTTAGTTAATTAGTAATTAATAATTAGTAATTAATAATTGCTAATTGCTAATTACTAATTGCTAATTGCTAATTAATTGTCAATTGCCGTTATCGGCTTAGTTATATCCGCGCCGGGCGGAACCATAGGCAGTACGTTTATATCGCGGTCAATGCGGCACTCGATTAGAACAGGTTCGTTCAGTTCAAGCGCGGCTTTCAAAACAGGTTCGATTTCTTCTGTTTTTTCGATTATATAACATTTAATTCCGAACGCTCCGGCTAATTTCTCGTAGTCAATTGCACGGTCCAGCGTAGTTTGCGAGAAGCGGGCGTCATAGAAAATCCGCTGCCACTGCCGAACCATGCCGAGAACAGAGTTGTTTAAAACAAGCTGGATTACAGGAATTTTATACTTAGATAAAGTTACAAGCTCGTTTAAATTCATGCCGAAGCTGCCGTCACCCGCGACGTTTACAACAACTTTTCCGGGCTTGCCCGTTGCTGCGCCGATTGCAGCTCCTAGCCCGAAGCCCATTGTTCCGAGGCCGCCGCTCGAAACGAATGTCCGTGTTTCGCGGTTGCGGTAATACATTGCCGCCCACATTTGATTCTGCCCGACCTCGGTGGTGATTATTGCCTTGCCGCTTGTAAGCTCGTCAAGTTTTTCCAATACTGCCATCGGCGTAACAGGAAGCTCTGCCGTGCCGGTCTGCACGGCTTTGCAGCTTGTGTATAATTCCTGCGCTCCTGAAAGCCAGCCTGTATTTTTACACTGCGCAAGCTGCGCGTTAAGCGCGGCGAGAACTGTTTTTATGTCGCCTGTGATTTTAATATCCGCGGGAATATTTTTGGCGTGTTCGGCTTCATCTATGTCGATATGGATTATTTTTTTGTCTGCGGAAAATGTTTTCTTGCAGCCTGTGACTCTATCGGAAAAGCGTGTACCGAGCGCGATAAATAAATCGCAGTTCTTAAAAGTTTCGGCAGCGGCGGCAGTCCCGTGCATACCGAGCATACCGATATACTTAGAATCGTACTGGTCAAACGCCCCCTGCCCCATTAACGAACAGGAAACCGGAGCATTTAATTTTTCGGCGAAGGCGGCAAGCTCCTTTTCCGCGCCTGATGAAATCACGCCGCCTCCCGCGTAGATTAAAGGTTTTGCGGAATTATTAATTAGTTCAAGGGCGCTGTGCAGGGAGCAATGCCCGCATTGCTCCGCGATTTGCGGCGCGGTACTCGCATCATGTCCCGCAGGCTCGTATTCCCCCATCGCCGCCGTTATATCCTTCGGTACATCAATCAGCACTGCACCTTTACGCCCGCTGTTTGCAATTTTGAAAGCTCTGCGGATTGTGTCTGCGAGTTCGTTTACATCACGCACAAGGAAATTATGCTTGGTTACGGGCATCGTAATTCCCGTAATGTCAACTTCCTGAAAGCTGTCAAGCCCGAGCAGGTCAAGGCTGACGTTGCCTGTAATCGCGACAACAGGCACACTGTCCATGTTTGCTGTCGCGAGCGCGGTGACAAGGTTCGTTGCGCCGGGACCGCTTGTTGCAAGCACCACGCCCGTTTTACCTGAAGCGCGCGCGTAACCGTCAGCGGCGTGACCGGCGTGTTGCTCGTGTGAGGTCAGCACGTGACGGATTTTATCGCTGTATTTATAAAGACTGTCGTAAATGTTGAGAACCGCACCGCCCGGATAGCCGAAAAGCACGTCCACGCCCTGCTCTATAAGACATTCTACTATTATATCGGAACCGCGGAGCTGCATAAAATTTCACTTTCCTTTCAAAAATAAAAAGCCCACCTCTTCTATGCAAAGAGATGAAAGCTTGCTTCCATGGTATACTCGCTTAACTTAAAATTCTATAAATTTTAAACCAAGCGGGATTGCGCCCGCAAACCGCGGTTCGCGGAAGCACCTTTAGGAATACCTCTGTCCCTGTCACGGCTTTTGAGTTATTATTGTAAGATAAAGGATAACATAAATTTTTGACAATGTCAAGAGTTATTTTTATTGACAAGGCGGGAAATTTATGATATAGTATAAAAACACGGAGGCGTAGCCCAGCTGGTCAGAGCGCTTGCTTGACATGCAAGAGGTCGGTGGTTCGAGCCCACTCGTCTCCATGAAGCTAAAATGCATAGTTTTTAAAAACTGTGCATTTTATTTTTTGTTATCGTTTAACTTTAAAACATAACTCTCATATATAATAGCTATTATATATTATATATGTTATATATAATAATGTCAAGGGGGGATTCTATGATTTCTTATGAACCTTTTTGGAAAACGATAAAAGCAAAATCATTATCAAGCTATGCTTTGGTTAAGAAGTTGAATGTAAGCGAATCGTTGCTATATCGTATGAGAAAAGGCAAACCTATGACAACCACAACAATAGATGATTTATGCAGAGTTTTAAACTGCGATGTTCAAGATATTCTATGTTATTTACCAAACAACGAAGAAAAATAAAACAAGGAACAGCTATATGTCGTTCCTTGTTTTGTTTTTTATTTCCGCCGCCTCTCTGCTTAGTCTTGTAATCTCTGCCCAGTCCTTATTTTTAATCAGTTCATCCCTCACCATCCAGCTTCCTCCGCAGGCAATCACAGGCTTGAAGCTTAGGTATTCCGCTAAATTCTTCTCGTCAATCCCGCCCGTCGGCATGAAGCAGATTTGTGAATACGGCGCAGACACAGCTTTGAGCATTTTAAGTCCTCCGGCGGCTTCGGCAGGGAAAAACTTCAGTGCTGTAAGCCCGAGAGATAAGCCCAGCTCTATGTCTGTTGGTGTGCAAACGCCGGGGATTATAACGATGTTGTTTTTAATGCAATAACGGACAACCTCCGGGTTCGTTCCCGGGCTGACGATGAACTTTGCGCCCGCCGCGATTGCTTTTTCCGCGGTTAAGGTGCTAAGCACAGTCCCCGCGCCGAGCAACGTTTCGGGCAATTCGGCGGCAACGCGGCGGATGGATTCTTCGGCGGCATCGGTTCTGAACGTGATTTCAGCAGCAAAAAGCCCGCCCGCGGCGAGCGCTTTGCAAAGCGGGACAGCATCATCGGCGCTGTCGATTTTAATAACGGGAATAATCCCGCAGGTTTTAATTCGGTTTAAAGTTTCTTGCATTTTTTCTCCTGTGTTTACATATTCAAATATTTTTGCAGTGTTCTGCGTACTGCGCCCGCTTCGGTAATCAGCTCGCCGAATATGTCCTCGGCTTTTCCGCCGAGACCTGCTTCATAAAGATTCACACCGAAAATGTTTGCGTCCTCTAAAATCGGACGGATACGTGCGCGGTAATCCGGGGCTGCCGGCAGACAGGCAGAGCTGTCTGCCTCTGCGCCGAATTTCACGTGCTTGATATGCGATTTCAGGCTCAGATAAAGCGGGTCGGGGCTTATTTCCATGCTCACGCCGCTGTCGTCAATACCCATAAGATACCGCAGCCATGCCGCGAAAACAAGCGGGATTAATTTCAAGTTTGCAGTATCCAAATCATCGCGGTTCATATAGGTTTTCACGGTTTCACCGAAGCGAATTGAAAGCTTCTGCGAGGTATCTGTCGCTATTCTCTGCGGTGTATCGGGCAGGAACGGATTAGGTAAGCGGGTGTTTAATACTTCCGCGAGAAAATCGTGCGGATTGATTATCCCGGGATTCACGACTGCGGGCAAACCTTCGTCATAACCGAGCTTTTCTGCAAGTCTGCGCAAATCGGGGTCTTTCATTACCTCGCTGATTTTAGTGAAACCGAGCAGACAACCGAAAATCGCGAGCGCGGTATGAAGCGGATTAAGGCAGGTACAAACTTTCATTTTTTCGGCTTTGTCAACAGTTTCACGGTCGGTAAAGATAATCCCCGCCTTTTCTAATGGCGGTCTGCCGTTCGGGAAGCTGTCCTCGATTACGAGATACTCCGCTTCCTCCGCGTTCACAAACGGCGCAGCGATAGTATTTTTTGACGTGACAACTTTCACCATGCCCGAAAGACCGCTTTCTTCAAGCATTTTACGGACATCTTTGTGCGGCGCGGGAGTGATTTTATCAATCATACTCCATGGGAACGAGATTTTTTTTGGGTCATTTATATACTTTACGAACCCTT